>DASSZD010000057.1:0-25114 GCA_035702985.1 Acidimicrobiales bacterium | reverse complement strand
GGAGCTCCGGCGGTCGCCGGTTGTTCTTCTTGTCCTCGTACCAGCGGTCCGCCTCTTCGATGTTGTCGGCGGTCTCGGACTTGAAGAACTCCGGGATGTAGTTGAACATGAAGCGCTCGCCCTCGGAGTTCTTGAGGACGCCGCGCTCGCCGCGCACCGACTCGGTGACGAGGATGCCCCGCACCGACGGTGGCCAGACCATGCCGGTCGGGTGGAACTGGACGAACTCCATGTTGATCAGGCCGGCGCCGGCCCGCAGCGCCAGGGCATGGCCGTCGCCGCTGTACTCCCACGAGTTGGAGGTGACCTTCCACGACTTGCCGATGCCGCCGGTGGCGAGGATCACCGCCGGCGCTTCGAAGTTGATGAACTCGCCGGTCTCCCGCCAGTACCCGAACGCGCCCGCCATGCGGTCGCCGTCTTTGAGCAGGTGGGTGATCGTGCACTCCATGAACACGTCGATCCCGAGCGAAACGGTCCGCTGCTGCAGGGTCCGGATCATCTCCAGGCCGGTGCGGTCGCCGACGTGGGCCAGGCGGGCGTAGCGGTGGCCCCCGAAGTCCCGCTGGCTGATCAGGCCCTTGTCGGTGCGGTCGAAGAGGGCGCCCCACTGCTCGAGCTCCCACACCCGCTCCGGGCACTCCTTGGCGTGCAGTTCGGCCATGCGCCAGTGGTTGAGCAGCTTGCCGCCGCGCATCGTGTCGCGGAAGTGGACCTGCCAGTTGTCCTCGGGCCACAGGTTGGCCATGGCCGCGGCGATGCCACCTTCGGCCATGACCGTGTGGGCCTTGCCGAGCAGGCTCTTGCAGATGACCGCGGTCCGGGCCCCGGCGTCGTGGGCGGCGATGGCGGCCCGCAGGCCGGCGCCGCCCGCCCCCACCACGATCACGTCGTAGACGTGGCGTTCGACTTCGGTCATCAGATCCACCTTCCGTGTCCGAGCCAGCCGGCGGCGGCCAGGCGGACGTACATGTCGGTCAGGGCCACGAAGATCAGGCTGGCCCAGGCGAACTGCATGTGCCTGGCGTTGAGCTTGGTGACGACGCCCCAGAACCTGAACCGGATCGGGTGCTTGGAGAAGTGCTTGAGCCGGCCGCCGACGATGTGGCGGCACGAGTGGCACGACAGCGAGTACATCCACAGCAGGACGGCGTTGGCGAGCAGCACGAAGCTGCCGAGGCCGACGTAGCCGCCGCCCATGGACGGCGAACGGGGCGTGACGAACGCCACCACCGCGTCGTAGGTGAGGATGGCGTTGAACACCAGACCGGCGTAGAAGAAGTACCGGTGGATGTTCTGCATGATGAGCGGGAAGCGGGTCTCGCCGCTGTACTTCTTGTGGGGCTCGGCCACCGCGCAGGCGGGCGGGGACAGCCAGAACGCCCGGTAGTAGGCCCGGCGGTAGTAGTAGCAGCTCATCCGGAACCCGAGCGGGAAGATCAGGATGATGATGGCCGGCGAGATGGCCCACCAGGGGCCGAAGATGCCGACGTGGGGAACGCCGCTGGCGCCCATGATCTTCTGGTGGCTGTCACCGCCGCACACGGTCGCCACGCAGGGGGAATAGAAGGGGGAGATGTACGGCTTGACGTAGTAGAAGCCGTTCACGAAAGCGGCGTAGGTGGCGTAGATGATGAAGGCGCTCAGCACCCCGAACGAGATGGCGGGGGAGACCCACCAGCGGTCGGCGCGCAGGGTCCTCGCTTTGATGGCGGCGCGGGGCCCCGGCTTGATCTGTGGGGTGGGCGGGGGCGCAACGGGGGCAGCCAAGGGGTCTCCTTCTGTTGTTGTCCGCGGAATTTAAGCGTTCTCAACCTAAAACGGGCCAGCTCGACAGGTAAAGGACCGGTTTCCTCTCGGCGCTATAGGCGTAGGCTATGAGAGGTGCAGCTGCAGCAGCTCCGGTACATGGTGTGCGTCGCCGAGGAACGCCGCTTCAGCCGGGCTGCGGCGCGCCTGCACGTGGCCCAGCCCTCGATAAGCAGCGCGGTGGCGGCCCTGGAGCAGGAGCTGGGGGCGGCGCTGTTCCACCGGGGGAGGGCGGCCGTGACCCTGACCGGGGCCGGGGAGGTGTTCCTGCCGTGGGCCCGTCAGGTACTGGCCGACTGCGAGGCGGGGGCGGAGGCGGTACGGGAACTGCTGGGCCTGCGCCGGGGCCGGCTGGTCCTGGGGGCCACCCCGAGCCTGACCACCAACCTGCTGCCCCCGGTGCTGGCCGGCTTCCACGCCGACTACCCGGGCCTGGAGCTGACCGTCCACGAGGCCGGCTCGCAGGACCTGGTGAGCCGTCTGGAAAAAGGGGAGATGGACCTGGCTGTGGTCATCCTCCCCGTGGACCGGCCGTGGGTGCAGACGGTGGAGCTGATGGAGGAGGAGTTGGTGCTGGCCGTCAATCCCGATCACCCGTTCGCCGGCCGCACCGACATCGAGGTGGCCGATCTGGAGAAGGTCCCGCTGGTGATGTTCAAGGACGGGTACGACCTGCGGGAAGCCACCCTGCTGGCCTGCCGGCAGGCCGGCTTCAACCCGGTGATGGCCATGCAGGGGCTGGAGATGGACGGGGCGCTGGCCCTCGCCGCGGCCGGGGTGGCGGCCGCCGTGGTCCCCGAGTCGGTGGTGACCGGCTCCCGGTCGTTGCACGGCATCCGCTTCCGCCACGCCGCCCTCACCCGGACCGTGGGCCTGGCGTCGCGCAAGGACCGCCCTTTGACCCCGGCGGCGGAGATGTTCGTGACGTCGTTGAGCGCCCGGCTGCGCCAGCTCCACCCCCGGTAGCGCCGGAGCCCTCCCCGGTACCCTGCACGGCCGTGCCCGGATCGGTGGTGGAAGCGCTGGCGGCGACCCAGGCCTGGTTCGAGGCCAACCGGGGCTGGGCGGCCCCCGAACCGGCCGTCCTGGCCGGCTGGGTGGCCGACGGGGTGTGCCCCTGCCCCGACGGGTGCCCCGTGGCCTTGGCCGGGACCTGCCCCCACGGGCTGGTGTCATGGTGGCTGGTGCTGCGCTGCTCGGACCGGCCGGACCAGCCCCGGCCGATGCCCCCCGACCGGCTGGTCCCCCTGCCCAGCCGGCTGGACCCGGGGCGCCCCGACTTCGTGGCGGTCATCGAAGCTCATCACCGGGCCCTGCTCGCCGGGCAGCCGGGCTACCTCGATCCGGCCACCGGGCTGTTCGTGCTGACCGCCCGCACGCTGTGGGACCGGGGCACGTGCTGCGGGCAGGGCTGCCGACACTGCCCATACACCGGGCGGACCCGCCGTGACTGAACCGGTCTCGGCCGTGCTGCGCCCCGGTTGGCCCGTGGACGTCCGGCTCACCCTGTCGGCGCTGCGCATGGGCCGCGCCGACCCCTGCCACCGCCTGAGCGCGGACGGGGCGGTCTGGCGCACCGGCCTCATGGCCACCGGGCCCGTGACCTACCGGGTGGTCAACGACGGGAGCCTCCACGCCGTCAGGGCGGACGCCTGGGGGCCCGGCGCGGTGGAGATGATGGACGGCCTGGCCGACCTGCTCGGGGGCCGGGACCGACCGGAGACCTTCCGGGCCGCCCACCCGCGGCTGCGGTCCGCCGAACGCCGGCTGGCCGGTCTGCGGGTCCCGCGCACCGGGCTGGTCTTCGAGGCTCTGGTCCCGGCGGTGCTGCACCAGAAGATCCAGGGCCGCGACGCCAGCCACTCGTGGGGGTGGCTGGTGCGCCGGCACGGCACCCCGGCCCCGGCCCCGGCCGAGGCGGCGGGGATGACGGTCCCGCCGGCGATGATGGTGCCCCCCGACCCGGGCGTCTGGGCGGCCATCCCGCAGTGGGACTGGCGCCGGGCCGGGGTGGAGCCGTTCGCCATCCGGGTGGTGCGCCGGGCCGCTGAACGGGCCGCCCGCCTGGACCGACTGGCGTCCGAGCGGCCCGACGACCCCGGGGCGGTCTACACGGTGCTGCGGTCCATCCCCGGGGTGGGGCCATGGACGGCGGCGGAGGTCGGGCACCGGGCCCTGGGTGACGCCGACGCCCTGTCCGTCGGCGACTACCACCTGGCCGCCCTCACCGGCTGGGCCCTGGCCGGACGGGACATGGGCGACGAGGAGGCGGAGGCCTACCTGGAGCGGTGGCGGCCCCACCGGTACCGGGTCATGCGGCTGCTGGAGCTGACCCCCGAAGCGTGGCCACCCCGGCGCGGCCCGCGCCTGTCCCGACCGCAGCACCGCCACGGGGAGTGCTGAACCGTCCGGAACATCGGCGCATCGCCCTTTGTTGACAAAGGTCGTGCTGGTAGAGATCTGGTCCGACGTGGTGTGTCCGTGGTGCTACATCGGTAAGCGCCGGTTCGAGGCGGCCCTGGCCCGCTTCGAGCACTCCGATGCGGTTGAAGTGAGATGGAGGAGTTTCGAGCTGGACCCCAGAGCCCCGTTCCGCCGGGCGGGGAACATGGCCGAGCACCTGGCCGCCAAGTACGGCATGACCGTCGAGCAGGCGCAGGCCCGGCTGGCCGACATGGACCGCATGGCCGCCGGCGAAGGCCTGGCCTTCGACCTGGCCCGCACCCAGGGGGGCAACACCCTGGACGCCCACCGCCTCATCCATCTGGCCTACGAGAAGGGACCGGCCCAGGGGGCGGCTATGAAAGAGGCCCTGCTGCACGCCTACTTCATCGAGTTCCGCCCGATCAGCGAGCCCGACGTGCTGGTCGAGGTGGGCGTGGCCCAGGGTCTGGACCGGGACGAGGTCGAGCAGCTGCTGGCGAGTGACCGGTTCGAGGCGGAGGTGCGGGCCGACGAGGCGGAGGCGGCCGACCTGGGGGCGACGGGGGTGCCGTTCTTCGTGGTCGACCGGGCGTTCGCCGTCCCCGGCGCGCAGGACCCGGAGGTCGTGCTGCAGGTCCTGCGCCGGGCGTGGGAGCGGAGGCCGGCCCTGGTGGTGCCGGCCGACGGAGAGGTCTGCGAAGGCGACTCCTGCGCGATCTGACCGCTGCTGCGGCTACTTCAACACGTTGACGGCCCGGGCGATCACCAGCCCGATGGTGGCCAGGGCCACGGCCGACTGCACCAGCATCAGCATCTTGGCCCAGCGCGACAGGGGCATGGTGTCGGTGGGGCTGAACGCGGTGGCGTTGGTGAAGGAAACGTACAGGTAGTCGGGGAACTTCGGCTTCCAGCCCGGGGGCGCCGCCTCGGGGGTGACCATCTGGGGGAAGAGGAAGTCGGGGTGGCCGCCGGTGCCCCGGGTGCGGGCCACCGGCCCGCCGCCGTCCCACTCCCAGTACCACAGGGCGAACACCAGGATGTTGGTGATGTAGATGCTGGCGCCGCGGGCCAGGAGGAGCGAGGCGTTGTCCCCGTTCTTCCCGTTGAGGAGACCGTTGATCAGCTCCGCCGACGACCAGGCGTTGGCCACCGAGATGAGGACGATGAGCACCACGCTCGCCGTGCGCAGCACGGTGGAGGTGCGGTCGATCCGGCCCGGGTTGGCGATCAGGAGCCCGGCGGCCAGCAGGCCCTCGAGGCTGGGAAGCAGCCAGGAGGGGTGGATGACCAGCCGGTCGGGCAGCACCAGCTGCAGGGCGATGGCCACCGCCACGGCCAGCACCACCGGCAGCCGGTGCTCCCCCCGGGTGGCTCTCCGCCACGCCGGCAGGACCTCTCCCGACAGCCCGTGCCTGTCCGCCCCGCCCGTCTCGGGGCCCATGAATTGCTCCACCCGGCGCAGCTGCTGGTGGACGCTGTCGATCAGCCGGGCTAGTTCGGGCTGGTTGCCGGGCTCTTCCGAGGAGGCCATCGGGGCACATCATGGCACCCCGCCCCGACCGCCGGCGGTGTGGTCAGGACCGTCCCAGGGTAGAAACGGGCCGGTGACGGGGACGGCCAGCATGACGACAGACGCCTCCCCGGAGGAACCGGAGCACCACCACTTCAGCTTCGAGGAGCTGGTCGGCGGCCCGGCCCGGGCCCGGGTGATCATCCTGCTGGCGTCCATACTGGGCCTCCAGGCCGCCGACACCGGGGCGGTGGGAGCCCTGGCCGCCCCGCTGGAGAAGGCCTTCCACATCGGCAACACCGAGCTGGGCCTGCTGGTGACCGTCACCACCCTGGTCGGTTGCGTGGCCACCCTGCCCTTCGGGGGGATAGCCGACCGCTACAACCGGACCCGGCTCCTTCAGGTCGTGGTGGCCCTGTGGGCCGTGGCCACCGCGGTCAGTGCCCTGTCGGTCGACTACACCATGCTGCTGCTGTCCCGGCTGGCGCTGGGCGGCGTGGTGGCGGCCGCCGGACCGGCCCTGGCCTCGCTGGTGGGCGACCTGTTCCCCAGCGCGGAGCGGGGCCGGCTGTGGGGATACGTCCTCACCGGTGAACTGATCGGCGCCGGAGTGGGCATTCTGCTGGCGGGCGGGCTGTCAGGACTGGTCGACTGGCGCCTGGCCCTGGGGGTCCTGAGCGTGCCCGCCGCCGTACTGGTGTGGGCGTTGCGGAGGTACCTGCCCGAACCGGCCCGGGGCGGCCAGGCCTACCTGCAGGTCGGGGACGAGGAGATCGTCACCGAGGAGGACGTGGACCCGGATCAGCCCGTCGCTGACGGCGAGGAGGAGCCCGTCGAGGCGCTGGCCGACCCGTCCCCCCTGGAGGTCCAGGCCGAGGAGGAGGGCGCCGAGCCCGAACCGGAGATCGTCCTGACCGGGGCCGAGGACCTCAGCCTGTGGGAGGCCACCAGGTACGTCCTGCGCATCCGCACCAACGTGGCCCTGATCGCGGCCTCCGGACTGGGCTACTTCTTCCTCAGCGGACTGCAGACCTTCGCCGAGCTGTACTTCCGGGACCGTTTCGGGGTCAGCCAGTCGCTCGCCAGCCTGCTGTTCATCATCGTGGCGGCCGGGGCCCTGGCCGGGGTGGTGCTGAGCGGGCGGATCTCCGACGGGCTGATCGGCCGGGGCCGCACCAGCGCCCGCCTGATCGTGGGAGCCATCGCCTACGCCGGCACGGCCATCGCCTTCGTGCCGGGCGTGCTGAGCGCCACCCTGTTCCTGGCCGTCCCGGTCTTCATGATCGCCGCCGCCTTCGCCGGGGCCACCAACTCCCCGGTGGACGCCGCCCGCCTCGACATCATGCCCTCCAAGCTGTGGGGCCGGGCGGAGGCGGTGCGCACGGCGCTGCGCCAGTTCCTGCAGGGGCTGGCCCCGCTGCTCTACGGTCTGGTGTCCTCCGCCTTCGGCGCCGCCAGCCGGGGCATCGGGGCCGGGGTCAACTCTTCCTCCCAGGCCGCGTCGGCGGCCACCGCCCACGGCCTGCAGATGGCCTTCATCGTTCTCACCATCCCGCTGCTGGTGGCCGGGGCGGCGCTGTGGCTCAGCCGCCACGCCTACCTGCGGGAGATCGTGGCGGCCCGCCGCTCCGACGAGAACTGGGCCGAGGCGGAGGCGGCGTGACCGCCGGGGTCTCGCACCGCCCGGATTCCGCCTCCGAGCCGGCCGACCAGGCCCAGCGGGGCCTCTCGCTCCTGGGCCGGCTGGGCCTGGCCGGGCGCACCGGCTTCTACGTGATCCTGACCGGGATCGTCGTCCAGATCGCCCTGCTCGGAGGCCGGTCCGGGCATCAGGCCGACGCCCACGGCGCCCTGGCCCTGGTCAGCCGGCCGCTGATCGGGAAGATGGCCATCGCCGCCGTGGGGCTGGGCTTCGTGTTGTTCGGCATCGGCCGGCTGGTCGGGGCGGTCGAAGACGACTCCGTGTCGACCGGGCGGCGCGTCCTGACCGTCCTGCAGGGCCTGTTCTACGTGGTGCTGGCCTACGTGCCCGTCTCGTACCTGGCCGGGAACCGCTCGACCGGCTCCCAGCAGTCCCAGCAGAAGGCCACCGCCCGGGTGCTGGGGTTGCCGGGCGGCCAGGAGATCGTGTTCGCGGTCGGGGTGATCATGGTGCTGGTGTGCGTCCAGCAGATACGCGGGGCGCTGAAGCAGGACTTCCGCGACGGCCTCGACCTGGGCCGGGCCCCGGCCCTGATCCGGTCCGCGGCCGGCACCGCCGGTGTGCTGGGCATCACCGCCCGGGCCCTGGTGTTCATGCCGGTCGGGGTCTTCCTCATGATCTCGGCCGTGCAGTACGACCCCGGTCACTCGTACGGGACCGACGCCGAGCTGCTCAAGCTGTCCGGCCACCCGTGGGGCGTCGCCGTGCTGCTGGTGGTGGCCGCCGGGCTGGCCACCTTCGTGGTGTTCTCGGGCATCGAGACCCGCTACCGGGAGGTCATCTCGGCCCGGTAGGGCCATCCCTCAGGCGAACAGGATGTCCCGGGTGCGGTCCCAGGTCCGGGCGTCGGCGGCGGCCAGCAGGCCCCAGCCGCCGGCGTCGCCGGCCCGGTAGGGGGAGCGGTCCGGGCGGGCGGCCGACCCGCCGGCCTCCCGGAGGAGCAGCACCCCCGGTACGTGGTCCCACGGCAGCGTCCGCCAGAACAGCACGAAGTCCTGGGCGCCGTGGATGAGCAGCGGGTACTCCACCCCGGCGCACCCCCGGCCCGGCCCCACCGTCCCCAGTTGGGTGGCCACCGACGGCCGGTCCACCCGGGCCCTGGTGGCGTCGTCCAGGAACCGGCGCAGCACCGCCCCCCGGGGCGGGGCGGCCGGGTCGGCGGCGGCGACCCGGATCGGAGTCCCGTCCAGGGCGGCTCCCGATCCGCTCTCGGCGGCGTACATCCGGCGACTCACCGGCTGCCATATCCACGAAGCGACCGCCTCGCCCCGCTCGACCAGCGCCACCATCACGGCCCAGTCGGGTGAACCGGCCACGAAGTTGGCGGTGCCGTCGAGGGGGTCCACCAGCCACGCCCGCTCCGTTTTCAGCGCTCCCAGCAGGGACGGACGGCGGGCGCAGACCTCCTCGCCCACCACGGGCGCCGGCAGCAGCGCCTGCAGCCGGTCGGTCAGCAGCTTCTCGGCCTGCTCGTCGGCCACCGTGACCACCTCACCGGGCGCCTTGGTGCGGATCTGATCGCCGGTCAGCGCCGAGAAGCGCGGCTCGATGGCCTCGGCGCTGACATCCGTCACCACCGAGGCCACTGCGTCCATCAGGTCCGCCGGCCGGGGCACGGCGTCGATCCTGCCAGATCGGGGCGGGGCGGGGCGCCGGGGCCGGGAGCCGGGGGCGGCCGGGAGCCGGGGGCGGGAGCCGGCGGCGGGCGGAGGGATGGGCGGCCGGTGGAGGGGATGGGTGGTGGCCCGGGGTGCCGGCGGCGATGGGTGCCGCCGGCGCCGGGGTACCGGTCCGGCCCGGCCCGGGCCGGTCGGGTCTAGCCGTGAATGGTTGCGTGGGCAACTGGTGACAGATACGCGTTCTGGGGACAGGAATCGACATGACGTGTCGGTTTCTGTCACCGGTTCGCAGTTGTGTCACCAGTTGGGGGGCGACGCCGCCCCTCGAGCCGCCGACGCCATCCGACCGGCTGGCGGGTGCCCGTCGGGCCTGGCCCGGGCCGGTTGGGTCTGGCCGTGAATGGTTGCGTGGGCAACTGGTGACAGATACGCGTTCTGGGGACAGGAATCGACATGACATGTCGGTTTCTGTCACCGGTTCGCAGTTGTGTCACCAGTTGGGGGGCGACGCCGCCCCTCGAGCCGCCGACGCCATCCGACCGGCAGCGCCGGCCGGCTGGCGTCAGGCCCGCACGGCGGCGTGGAAGAAGTCGCGCAGGGCCTGGCCCATCTCCTCCCGGACGAACGCCCCCGACAGCACGATGTCCACCATGCCCACTGAGGTGTGGGTGTGACCGCGGGCCCGGATGTGGCGGACCGGCACCCCGGCATCGGCCAGGGCGGAGGCGTAGGCCCGGCCCTCGTCGCGCAGCGGGTCGAAGTCGGCGGTCACCACCACCGCCGGCGGGAGGCCGGTGAGCGAACCGCGGATCGGTGACGCCTTGGGGTCGGTCCGGTCGGCGGGGTCGGCGTAGTGGTCCCAGAACCAGTCCATGAGCGGCCTGGTCAGCACGTAGCCGTCGGCGTTCTCCCGGTAAGAGGGCCGGTCGAAGTCGCAGTCGGTGACCGGTGCGAGCAGCAGCTGGCCCACGATGTCCGGTCCGCCCGCGTCGCGGGCCAGCTGGCAGGCGACGGCGGCCACGTTGCCGCCGGCGCTCCAGCCGGCCACCGCCAGCTGGCCGGGTATGCCGCCCAGCTCGATGGCGTTGGCGGCGACCCACTGCACCGCCGCGAATGCGTCGTCGGCGGCGGCGGGGAAGCGGTCCTCGGGGGCGTGGCGGTAGTTGACCGACACCACCACCGCGTCGGAGCGCACGCACAGGTCCCGGCACAGAGGGTCGTCCGACGTCTGGCTGCCGAGCACCCAGCCCCCGCCGTGGAAGTAGGCCACCAGCGGGTGGGGGCCGGGCGACGCCGGGCGGTACAGCCGGTAGTCCAGGTTCCCGGCCGGCCCGGGCAGCACCCCGTCCACGATCTCTCCCACCTCCGGCCCCGGCGGGCGCTCCGCGGCGCTGGCATCCATGAACGCCCGGGCCTCCGGCACCGGGAGGGTCTCCAGTGGGGGCAGACCCAGGCCGGCCATGATGTCGAGCACCACGGCCACGTCCGGCTGCATCTGGCGGATGACCCCGTCGTGGCAGGAGGTGCCGGCCGGGCCGGCCAGGCGGAACCCCAGGTAGTCCCGCTCGGCCACCTCCTCGCACGCCGCCCGGTACGCGTCGACCCCACCGATGTAGGGGTAGAACACCCGGGGCTTGCCCGGCACGTTGGCACCCATGTACCAGGAGTTGGCCCGCGGGTACAGGGTTATGGCGGCGCAGTCCTGGGCGTGCTGGTTCCAGCCGTCCTCGGCGGTCGGGGTGGGCTCGATCGTCTCGAAGCCCCGGTCCCGCATGTGGGCCAGGCAGTCCGATACCCACTCGACGTGCTGCTCGATCGAGACCACCATGTTGGACAGCACCGACGGGCTGCCCGGCCCGGTGATGGTGAAGAGGTTGGGGAACCCGGTGGTGGTCAGGCCCAGGTACGTGGACGGGCCGTCCGCCCACTTCTCCCGCAGGGTCACCCCGTCGCGGCCGGTGATGTCCACCGCCACGATCGGGCCGGTCATGGCGTCGAAGCCGGTGGCGAACACGATGGCGTCGAACTCCAGCGACTCGTCCACGGTGTCGATGCCCGACTCGGTGATGGTGGCGATCGGATGCTTGCGCAGGTCGATCAGCCGCACGTGGGGCAGGTTGAAAGTGGCGTAGTAGTTGGTGTCCAGGCACGGTCGCTTGGTGCCGAACGGGTGGTCCCTGGGGCAGAGCGTCTCGGCCGTCTCCGGGTCGTCGACGATGGAGCGGATCCTCTCCCGGATCATCTCCGCCACCATCTCGTTGGAGGCCGGATTGAAGGCCTGGTCGGCGAACACGTCCAGGATGGCGAACAGCTCCCCGGCGTTCCAGGCGTCCTCGAAGCGCTGCCGGCGCACCTCCTCGGGGGCGGCGACCCCCATGATCTCGTTGATCTCGACCGGCACGCCCCCTCTGGACCGACGGGCTGACTCCCGGTACCCCTCGCGATCGGCCGCCAGGGCCGCCAGCCGCTCGGCAGAGGCCGGCCCGTTGTGGGCGGGCACCGAGAAGTTGGGGGTGCGCTGGAACACCGTCAGGCTGTCCGCCTCGGCGGCTATCAAGGGGATGGATTGGATGCCCGACGAGCCGGTGCCGATGACCGCGACCCGCTTGCCGGTGAAGTCCACCTTCTCGTGGGGCCACCGGCCGGTGAAGTACACCTCACCCTGGAAGCGGGCCGCCCCCTCGATGTCGGGCGTCTTGGGCAGCGACAGGCAGCCGCTGGCCATCACGTAGAACTGGCAGCTGAGCTGCTCGCCTCCGTCGGTGATCAGCAGCCAGCGGCCGGTCGGGTCGTCCCACCTCGCCGATTCCACCCGGGTGGAGAAGGTGATGTCCCGGCGCAGGTCGTAGCGGTCGGCCACGTGGCCCAGGTAGGCGAGGATCTCCGGTTGGGTGGCGTACTTCTCCGACCAGGTCCACTCGGCATCCAATTCCGGGTCGAAGCTGTAGGAGTAGTCGGTGGTGGGGATGTCGCACCGGGCCCCGGGATAGCGGTTCCAGTACCAGGTGCCGCCGACGTCGTCGGCCTGATCGAAGACCCGGACGCTGAATCCCAGCTTGCGCAACCGGTACAGCAGGTACAGACCGGAGAAACCGGCGCCCACCACCACGACGTCCGTCTGCGTCACGTCCGACATGTGTGCGTTTGTGACCACTCCAGGGTCCCCCCTTGGCATCCAGCGGCGTTGTGCCCGTGGCCCCCGGGCCGACCGGCCCGCCGGCACAGCCGGCGACGCAGGCTCGGGAACGACGCCTGTTCAGTACTCCGGCGTCACCATATCAGTGCTCTGAATCCGTGGGGGTGCCGGGACGGCCGGCGGCCGCTCAGGCCCGGTCCAGGACCAGCCCCGCCACGGCCGGGCGGGCGCCGGTCTGTTCCACCTCGCGGCGGATACTGCGGGCCGCCAGCAGGGCGTACAGCGCCCCGCCGACGATGATGCCCATCACCCAGCTGAGATCGGCGCCCCCGGTCCGGTCGGAGATGGGGCCGATGTACGACGGGTTGTTGTAGAGGGCGTTGGTCCACATCAGCGCGGCCACCCCGCCGACGATCAACGCCACCAGGGCCCGCCAGTTGACCCCGCCGTTGCGCCAGTAGACGCCGCCGGTCCGGGTGACGAGCGAGGGGGCGTGGTAGCAGCCCCGCCGCAGCAGGTAGTCCACCAGCATCACCCCGAACCAGGGGGCCAGCCAGATGACGATGTAGTTCAAGAAGCCCGCCAGGTCGGCCACGAAGTTGCCGCTGAATATGACGATGGCGGTGACGATGCCGGCCACGATGGTGTCTATGACCACCGCCCCCCACCGCTTGACCGGGGCCCCGAGCGCCTGCAGGGTGACCCCGGAGGAGTACAGGTCCAGGGTGTTGATGGCGAACAGCTGCGGGATGGCCAGGACCAGGAACGGCCAGAAGAACCACGAGGCGAACGACGTGGGCAGGGCGTTGATCACCTGGGCCGTCTGGGGCCCCTGAAGCTTCTCCAGGGTGGGGCTCACCACGAAGGCGGCGGCGCCCAGCAGCTCCAGGGCGATGGACGGTATGGCGCCGCCGAGGGTGGCCGCCCAGAAGGTCCTGGCCTTGGGCGTATCCGCAGGGAGGTAGCGGGAGTAGTCGTTGCCGTTCTCGGTCCAGCCCAGGCCGCCGGCCGACACCAGCAGTACCAGCGCCGTGGTCCAGTCCGCCCAGGAGGCGTGCTGGTGGACGCGGGCCAGGTTCACGTGCGGCACCACCAGAACGGCCATGACCGCGAACAGGACGATGAACACGATGGACAGCCAGCGCAGGACGGTGGTGATGGTGGCGTGGCCGAGGAACGGAACCACGAACTGGATGGCCACCGCCACCACGATGATGGCCGCCTTCAGCGTGGTCGAGGTGTGCACCCCGCCCCGATTGAACATCTGCACCGTGACCAGCACGATCAGCGCCAGGCCCTCCACCTCGAAGCCCACCTGGGTGATCCAGTTGAACAGGGCGACCAGCCGGTTGCCGTTCTGCCCGAACGGCGCCCGGCTGACCATCAGGGCGGTGGTGCCGGTGGTGGGTCCCTGGAGGCTGAGGAGCCCCAGGAAGAAGTAGAAGACGTTGCCCACCAGGATGGCCAGCACGGCCTGGCCGAACGACAGCCCGAAGCTCATGATGAGGGCGCCGTAGACCAGGAACTCGACGTTCCAGATCCCCCCCGCCCACAGCCAGAACAGCCCGGACGGGGTCATGTGCCGCTCGTCGGCGGGGATCAGGTCGACGCCGTGCTGCTCGACCTTGAAAGCCTCGTATACAGCCTCGTCTGTCTGCTGAGCCACGCCTGATTCTTCCTGAGGCCACCGTCGCCGGGTCCGTCCCGGGGGAAGCGAAAGGCTACCAGGGGTAGGGCCGGCGGCACTCCTAGACTCGGCCCGGATGGCCGCCGACCCGCCCGCCCGACCCCAGGAGCAGCGAGGCTACATACGCGGCGGCGGTGGGATCGGGGTGGACGGCCGGCGGCTGCTGCGCGTCGTCGCCGTCCTGGCCGTGTGCGGCATGGCCGCGCTCAGCATCGGGCTGGCGGTCGGCGCGGCACGCGACAACTCCCGCCGGGCCCTGCAGGCCCACCGGGGGGTGCCGGTGCCGGTGACCGTGACCCGCTGCCTCGGCATCGGTTCCGGCGTAGGCATGTCCATCGAGTACTGGCAGTGTCACGGCAGCTACTCGCTCGCCGGCCGGTCCTACGAGGCGGTCATCGGGGGCAACCGCAGCCTGCTCGAGCACGGCCAGGTGGTGCAGGCGGTGGCCGTACCGGGCCGCCCGGACCTGCTGTCGGTCCGGCGCCCACCCGGTCCGCAGGGTTGGACGGCCTACCTGGCCGCCATCGCCGTGGGGGCGGCGGCGGTGCTGGGGGCGGTGGCGCTCGTCTGGGCCTGGTCCTCCCGGCGCCGCCGGGGTGCCTAGGGCCGTACTTCGTAGTACAGGTTGGCCGGGTCGTCGAAGTCGTGGACCCGGAAGCTGGTGAACCCGGCCGCCTGGCACATCTCCTCGGCCAGGTCCCGGTGCAGGCCCAGCGTGCCCAGGCCGGCCCCGCCCGGCTCCGACAGG
The DNA here is from genome assembly GCA_035702985.1 of Acidimicrobiales bacterium. Lineage (GTDB taxonomy): Bacteria > Actinomycetota > Acidimicrobiia > Acidimicrobiales > Palsa-688 > JAKAXG01. The sequence continues at coordinate 10,479 of DASSZD010000057.1, read as the reverse complement.
GCCGAGGACATGCAGGTGGCCACCGAGGTGCCGTACATCATGGCCAGCACCGGGTTCTTGAGGTTCTCGGTCCACGATCCGCTGGAGCGGATCTCCTTGATCAGCCACACCCCGTGGGGGGCGATGGCCCGCCGGATGGCCGCCACCGCTTCCTGCGGGCGGGGCATGTCGTGCAGGCAGTCCAGGGTCAGGACCAGGTCGTAGGTGGGGGCGGCCGGCAGCTCGGCGGCCTCCCGGAGATGGAACGAGGCGTTGGCCAGTCCAGCCTCGGCCTGCTTGGCCCGGGCCCGGCGGATGGCGTGCTCGGACGGGTCGTAGCCGTCGAAGGAGGAGTGGGGGAAGGCCTCGGCCATGGCCATTACCGCCACCCCTGACCCGCAGCCCACGTCGGCCACCGCGGCGCCCCGCTCCAAGCGGCCGACCACGCCGTCCAGCGCCGGCAGGATCAACGGGACCAGCGCCTGGCGGGTCCAGGGGCCGAGCATGCGCTCCACGCCGTGGGCCGCCGACGGGCCCAGATCGTCGTAGGTCAGCCCCACCCCGGTGCGGAAGGCGTCGGCCAGACGCTCGACCACGTCGGGGGAGGCCACGCCGCCCTGAAACGCCCCGGCCGCGAACCACAGGCTGCCGGTCTCGTCGGCCAGCACCGGGACCGCCTCAGGCGCCAGGCGGAACGTCTCCCCGTCCGTGGTCTCCACCAGCCCGGCCGCCGCCTGGCCCCTCAACCACTCGAGCACCCATCGGGCCTGGAGGTCGGTGCGCCCGGCCAGCTCGGCGGCGGTCACCGGGCCGGCGCCGTTCAGGGCCCGGTACAGGCCCAGCCGGTCCCCCAGGTGGATCATCAGCGACACCACCTCGCCCTGCTTGTAGTTCCAGACCCGGAAGGCGAACAGCCGGACCTGGTCCTCGGTCACGGCCCGGTTGGGATCGTCGGTCACGGCCCAGTGCCTACCACCGCCGGGGCGACCGTTCCTACTGTCTCTTCAGCGCCTCGGTCCGTATGACCGGCTCACCGGCCTGGTCGGAGGCGTCCAGATCGACGCTCAGCACCAGGGTCCACTCGGCCCAGCCGGCCGGGTCGTCGAGGATCTGGCTGACCAGCCACCGCCGGCCGCCGTCGTCGACCACGAACCGGTCGGCGCCCCGGGCCGCCGGGCCGATGCCGATGCTCTCGTGCTCGGCGAAGTACTCCTGGGCCCGGTCCCGCCAGTCGGAGGAGTCCCAGCCGCCCGGCGCCTCCAGCGCCGCCAGGGCCGGGTAGTCCCGGCGGGCCAGCAGCTCCACCCGGCGGAACGCCGCGTTGCGGACCATGACCCGGAAGGCCCGCCCGTTCGAGGTGAGAGGAGGCGGAGCCTGATCCGCCGGCTCGGGCCGGGCCACGGCCCGCCCTTTTTCCAGATCCTGGGCCGGCCGGTTCAACGCCTCCCACTCGTCGATCAGGCTGGAGTCGACCTGGCGGACCAGTTCCCCCAGCCATTCGGTCAGGTCGACCAGCTCGTCGGTCTTCATGTCCTCGGGGATGGACTGCACCAGCCCCCGGTAGGTGTCCGACAGGTAGCGCAGCAGCAGGCCCTCCACCCGGGCCAGGCCGTAGAGGGCCACGTAGTCGGCGAAACCCATCGACCGCTCCCACATGTCGCGGGCTACCGCCTTGGGCTTGATGTTGTGATCGGCCGCCCACGGGTGGACCAGCCGGTAACGGTCGAACAGCTCGTACAGCTCGTCGCCCAGAGGCTTGGGCCACGTCAGGGTCTCGAGCACGGCCATACGCTGCTCGTACTCGACCCCCTCGGCCTTCAGCCGGGCCACCGTCTCGGCCCGCAGGCGGTCCAGCTGGGCGGCCAGAACCGGGCCGGGGTTCTCCATGGTCGCCTCCACCACGCTCAGCACGTCCAGCGGCCACGTCGGGTCGCCCCGGTCGAGGCGGGGCAGGGTGTCGAGCACGAACGGTGACAGGGGCTGGTTGAGGGCGAAATCCTGCTGCAGGTCCAGCGTCACCCGCACCCGCCGGCCCGACTCGTCCGGCTCGTCCAGGCGTTCCAGGGCCCCGGCCGCGATCAGCGACCGGTACATGGCGATGGCGGCCCGGATGTGGCGGCGCTGGGCCCGGCGGGGCTCGTGGTTGTCGGTCAGGAGCACCTTCAGGTCGGCGCAGCCGTCCCCGGGCCGGTCCAGGACGCTGAGCAGCATGGTGTGGGTGACCTTGAAGCTCGATCCGAGCGGCTCCGGGGGGGCCACCCGCAGCTTGTTGTAGGTGTCCTCGCTCCACGCCACGAACCCCCGGGGCGGCTGGGAGCGGACCACCTTGCGCCGCTTCTTGGGGTCGTCGCCGGCCTTGGCCAGGGCCCGCTCGTTGTCGATCACGTGCTCGGGGGCCTGCACCACCACCGATCCCTCGGTGTCGAAGCCGGCCCGCCCGGCCCGCCCGGCGATCTGGTGGAACTCCCGGGCGGTGAGGCGGCGGGAGGTGGTGCCGTCGTATTTGGACAGGCCGGTCAGCACGACGGTGCGGATGGGCACGTTGATGCCCACCCCGAGGGTGTCGGTGCCGCAGATGACCTTGAGCAGACCGGCCTGGGCCAGGCGTTCCACCAGCCGCCGGTAGCGGGGCAGCATCCCGGCGTGGTGCACCCCGATACCGGCCCGCACGAACCGGGACAGGCTCTGGCCGAACCCGGCCGAGAACCGGAACCCCCGGATGGCTTCACCGATCAGGTCCCGCTCCGCCCGGCTGGCGACGGCCATGGAGGTGAGCGCCTGGGCCCGGGCCACCGCGTCCTTCTGGGTGAAGTGCACGACGTATATGGGGGCCTTTCCGGCGGCCAGCAGCTCCTCGACGGTCTCGTGCAGCGGGGTGCGGGAGTAGGTGTAGTCGAGCGGCACCGGCCGGGTGGCGGAGCTGACCACGGCCACGTCCCGCCCGGTGCGCCGCTTCAGGTCGGCGGCGAACCCCCGGGTGTCGCCGAGGGTGGCGGACATCAGCAGGAACTGGCTGCGGCGCATCTCGAGCAGCGGCACCTGCCACGCCCAGCCCCGGTCGGGATCGGCGTAGAAGTGGAATTCGTCCATCACCACCTGATCGGCGGCGGCCGAGCCGCCGTCGCGCAGCGCCAGGTTGGCCAGGATCTCGGCGGTGGCGCAGATCACCGGGGCGTCCCGGTTGACGACGGCGTCGCCGGTGGCCATCCCCACCCGGTCGGCGCCCAGCTCGGCCACCAGGTCGAAGAACTTCTCGCTGACGAGGGCCTTGATCGGGGCGGTGTACCAGGTGCGCCGGCCCTCGCAGATCGCCGCGAAGTGGGCGCCCAGGGCGATGAGGCTCTTGCCCGACCCGGTGGGGGTGGTGACTATCACGTGGTTGCCGGCCATGGCCTCCAGCAGCGCCTCCTCCTGGGCCGGGTACAGGGTGAGGCCCCGCTCCGAAGCCCAGTCCAGGAACCGCTCCAGGGCGGTGGAGCCGGCCAGCTCCCCGGGCCGGGGGGGCAGGTAGTCGCCGAGTCGGGGCATCGTTCCATGGTGGCCCACACCGGCCCCGGTCCGGGGCGGCGGGGTGGGCGGAGGAGACCCGAGGCCGGTCAGGCCTCCGGCAGGGCCGGGCTGTCCTGCTCCCCGGAGCGCGGGGCCGGGCTGTCCGGTTCCCCGGAGGGCGGGGTCGGGCTGTCCGGCTCCCCGAAGCTCCCGGCCAGGCCGCCTCCGACCTCGGCGGACAGCCGGAGCAGCTCGTGGCTCTCCTGCTGGCTGAGGGCGTCGGCCGGGGTGCAGCCGTGCGGGCAGGGCATGGACTCGGTGGCGCCCCACAGCCGGCAGATCGTGGGCCGGTCCCCGTAGACGGTGCAGCGCTGATCCTGCAGGGCCGGGCAGTAGTAGTCGTCGCCCCGCTCCAAGGCGGCGACGGCCTCGAGCATGGGCGGGATCACCACGCCCTGCTGTCTCAGGCGGGCGTCCTCCTCGTTGGACATGGCTATGGGTCCGCAGGAGTCCTGGCACAGCCCCTTGCACTCGATCTCCGGGATCCTGGCGTAGACGTCGGCCAGGGACAGCTTCCGCATCAGGCGAGTAAAGCAGTTCGGACCGGCGCCGGCCGCTCAACCCTCGGTGACCACCGCCCCGATGGCGTCGCTGACCGGCGGCTCGGGTCCCAGCTGATCGCCCGACGCCGCCACATCGCCGGGCCGCCCTTCCAGTACCGGGGGAAAAAGACCGGCCATGCGCATGACGGCCACCGCCACCAGGAGCACGCCGGCCCCGGCCGAGGTCACGAGCCGGAGACCGCCTCCGTTGGCCAGGGTGCCCTGGAGCGTGGCGCCCACCGGATAGAGGATCCCGAGTGCCATCATGTAGATGCCCAGCATGCGGCCCCTGAGCTCCGGCGGGGCGTACAGCTGCACCACGGTGTTGCACCCGGCCAGCACGCCTATGTAGGTGGCGCCCACCAGCAGGAGGGCGGCGGCGGCCACCGCCAGGTCCGGGGCCCACGCGTAGGCGGTGAGGCACACGCACACCCCTACCAGGTCGGCGACCAGTACGGCCCGCCGGCCGAAGCGGTCCACCAGCGGGGTGATGGCGAGGGCCCCGAGGACGGCTCCGATCCCCTGAGCGGTGATGAGCACCGACGTGCCCGTGGCCTTCGAGCCGAACACCTCCAGCGCCACGGCCGGGACCAGGGCGATGAACGGCGAGGCGGTCAGCGCTACCACCGATATGAGCACCACGGCGAAGCGGGCTCCGGTGCTGCCGGCGGTGGCCGTGAAGCCGTCGGCCAGCCGCTGGCGCAGGGACGGGGCCGCCGGCCGGACCTCGGGGGCGGGCAGGCGCACCAGCCTCAGCGCCACGAGCACGGCCACGAACGAGGCGGCGTTGACCGCGAACGCCCACCCGTAACCGCCGGCGACTATGGCCAGACCGGCCAGGGCCGGGCCCACCACCCGGCCCAGGTTGAACTGGGCCGACGACAGCGAGATGGCGGCTCCCAGCTCCGACGCCGGCACCAGGTCGGGCAGCATGGCCTGGTAGGCGGGGAAGCCGATGGCGGACATGGCGCCGCCGCCGAACACCAGGAGCGTCACCGTCACCGGCCCGGCCCTCCCCGTCGCCGCCAGCACGGTGAGGGCCACCGCGAACAACGTCTCGCCCACGGTGGTCAGGAACAGCCACAGCCGGCGGTCCAGCCGGTCGGCCAGGACACCTCCCACCGGGGACAGCAGGCCGATGGGCAGGAACCCGGCCGCCGCCACCAGCCCGGTCCAACCGGGCCGGCCGGTCCGGGCCGTCACCAGGATCCCCACGGCCACGGTCTGCATCCACGAGCCGATGTTCGACAGCAGCGCGGCGGCCCAGATCAGAGCGAAGTTGCGGTAGCGGAGGGGGCGGACGGCGCTGAACACGGCCTTTTGTGCTTACCACGGCGGGCGGACGCCGTCCGGGCCGCCCGGCGGGCGGATGCTCACACAATGCTCACACCGACGCGATCGGGAGCTAACAGTCCCGGCCCATCCTGGGGTGCGAGACAGGAACCGATCCCGAAGGGAGCAACGGATGCGTTTGACCAGTACACCCGGCCGCAAGGCCCTGGTGGCGGCAGCCGGCGTGGTCGCCGCACTGGGGGTGGGCGGCACCGCCTACGCGGCGAGCGACGGCGGCTCGGGCACCCCGGCGCTGGTCGCCACGAACGGTGGGGCGGTGCTGGGGGCTCCGGCCCATCCCAAGGGAGCGCACCGGACGCTGCTTCGGCGCGCCGACCACGCCACCGCCGAGGTCCGGGTCAAGGGCCAGTGGGTGACCTACACCCTGGACCGGGGCAAGGTCAGCGCCGTCAGCCCCACGTCCATAACCCTGGCCCTCCCCGACGGCCACAGCGTCACCGACACCATCGGCTCCGGCACCAAGTTCGGCGGGGTGAGCTCCGAAGCCGGGGTGCAGCCGGGCCGCCCGGCGTCGGTGCTGTCGCTCAACGGGATGGCGGTGCGCATCCGCCAGGCGGACCACCCGGCCCCGCCGGCGACGGGCTCCGGGTCGTAACCGGCCCCTCCACGGCCCTGCGGGGCGCCGCCGGGGGCTCGGGCGGGGCGCCCCCGGGCCGCCGGCCGGCCCTGGCATGCTGCACCGGTGGCCGGCAGCTGTCTGATCATGGATTTCGACGGGACCATCCTCGACACCGAGGGGCCCGTCTACCGGTCATGGGCTGAGCTGTGGGCCGAGCACGGGCAGGAGCTGGCGCTGGCCGAGTGGCAGGCGATAATCGGGACCGACGCCGGCTTCGACCCCTGGGGCGAGCTGGAGCGGCGGCTGGGGCGGCGCCTCGACCCGGCCATCCAGGACCGGCGCCGGGATCGCCGGGACGAGCTGCAGGCCCTGCACTCCACCCGCCCCGGGGTGCTGCCCTGGCTGGAGCAGGCGGCCGCCGAGGGGGTGCCGGTCGGGGTGGCGTCGTCCTCGCCCGCCGACTGGGTGGAGGACCACCTGGGCCGGCTGGGACTGCGGCGGTTCTTCGCCTGCGTCGTGTGTGCCGGCGGGGCAGTGCCGGCCAAACCGGATCCCACGTCGTACCGCCTGGCGTGCGAGCAGCTGGGCGCCGATCCCCGCCGATCGGTGGCCGTCGAGGACTCCCCGCACGGGGTGGCCGCGGCGGTGACAGCCGGGCTGTACACCGTGGCCGTCCCCCACGCGCTGACGGCCGGACTGGACCTGTCCGCCGCCGATCTGGTGGTCGATTCGCTGGGCTCCCTGGCCCTGGCCGAGACGTTGTCGCGTGCCGGCCGGCGCCCCCCGGCCCGTTGAGGACGCCCATGGCCGGTGCCCCCGGCTCAGAAGCCGATGGGTAGCCCGGCGTAGTTCTCGGCCAGCCCGGTGGCGCCGGCGGTGCTCGCCGTCACCCACTGCAGCTGTGACAGCTGGAGCCGGCCGGTGAAAGGATCGCCGTCGGAGTGCAGCATGGTGGTCATCCACCACGAGAAGTGGGTGCAGCGCCACACCCGCCGGAGGGCGGTCTCGGAGTAGGCGTCGGCCGGTCCGGGATCGTGCTTGCGCAGCCAGGCGGTGAGCGCCGGGGCGAGAAGGGCCACGTCGGCGATGGCCAGGTTGAGGCCCTTGGCCCCGGTCGGCGGGACGGTGTGGGCGGCGTCGCCGGCCAGGAACAGCCGGCCGTGGCGCATGGGGGCCATGACGAAGCTGCGCATCGGCAGCACGCTCTTCTCGGTGATGGGGCCCGGGGTGAGCTCCCACCCGTCCTGGCCGTGACCCAGGCGGGTGGCCAGGGCGTCCCATATCCGCTGGTCGGACCACTCGGCGATGTCGGTGTCGGGGGGGACCTGCAGGTAGAGCCGGCTGACGGTGGGGGAGCGCATCGAGTGCAGGGCGAACCCGTCCGGGTTCCAGGCGTAGATGAGCTCGTCGGTGGAGGGAGCCACATCGGCCAGGACCCCCAGCCAGGCGTAGGGGTAGGCCCGCTCCCAGGTCCGCTGCGCGGCGGCCGGCACCGACGCCCGGCTGGGACCCAGTGATCCGTCGCAGCCGACCACCACGTCGGCGTCTATCCGCTGGGGCGACCCCTGCGGGTCCATGAAGGTGACGTAGGGGCGATCGGTGCCGACATCGTGCAGCTCGGTCTGATCGACGCCGTAGAACACCTCCTGGCCGCCGGCATCGCGGGCCTGGCCCAGATCCTTGGTGAGCTCGGTCTGGCCGTACACCCACACGCTGTTACCGGTCAGGTCCACGAAGTCGACGTGATGGCGCTCACCGGGCCATTGCAGGTAGATCCCCCGGTGCTCGTGTCCCTCCCGGTGCAGGCGGCCGCCCAGGCCCACACCGTCGAGCAGCCGGACCGAGGAGCCCTCCAGGATCCCGGCCCGGATGCGGGCCTCCACGTACTGGCGCGAACGACGCTCGACGATCACCGACTCCACCCCGTCCTGGGCGAGCAGGTGGGACAGCAGCAGGCCTGCCGGTCCGGCCCCGATGATGGCCACCTCGGTGCGCATGACCTCCAGTCAACACCGTCCCGCCGGGGCCGCCGCCTCCTGCCTGCCACGCGAACCGCCGGTAAGCGACAAATCCATAGGTATCGCCCCAGATGGATAAGTCCGAGCGGTGCCGCGGCCGTTGGTGTCAACTGGTGGGCCGTCCCAACCGAAGGAGAGTTAGCGGGTAGTTCGGCTGCCTGACGCAAGCGCGGGATTTGCCTTAGGGGAGATGAGACAGCAACTACGAGGATCCGGGGTGCTCGAGCGGAGGTCGGCGTCGGGTGGCCGGTCGCGACCGGCGACCTCCGCGGCGGGGCCGCGTTCCGACGCCGAGTTCGTGGTGGGACGGCAACCGGTGTTCGACCGGTGCCTGGATGTATGGGGTTTCGAGTTGCTGTTCCGCCGGGTGGGCGGCGACCGGCCCGACGGCGACGCCATGACCGCGGACGTGCTCCTGCGGGCCGGCCTCGACTTCGGACTCGACCGCCTGGTCGGGTCCAAGAACGCGCTGGTGAACGCCAGCCGGGCCTACCTGGTGGGGGAGCAGGACGTGCTCCTGCCGACCGGGCAGACCGTGATCGAGATCCTGGAGGACGTCGACCACGACGCCGAGGTGGTCCGGGGGTGCCGGCGGCTGCTCGACGAGGGTTTCACCCTGGCCCTCGACGACTACGTCTGGCAGGGCGACGACGAGCTGCTCGAGATGGTGAGCCTGGTGAAACTCGACATCCTGGCCATCGCCCCCGACCAGCTGTCCGAACAGGTGAAGCGGTGCTCCGCCTTCGGGGCCCGCCTGATCGCCGAGAAGGTCGAGACCCACCGCCAGCTCGAGACATGCCAGGAGCTGGGCTTCGACCTGTTCCAGGGTTACCTGCTGTCGCGGCCCGACGCCGTGCCGGGCCGTTCGTTGACCCCCAACCGGTTGAACTGCCTACGCCTGGTCGAGCAGCTCTGCGATCCCGACACCACCGCCCGGGACGTGCAGAGGATCATCGAGGCGGACCCGGCTCTCACCCTGCGGTTCCTGCGGGCGGCCGGGGTGGGCGCGGCCGGCGGCCTCGGCCGACCGGTGCGTTCCATCGCCGAGGGCGCCGTCCTGCTCGGCAACAGGAGGATCAAGAGCTGGGCCACCCTCATGCTCCTCGCCGACGCCGGCGACGTGATCCCCGACCAGCTGTGCATCGCCGTAACCCGGGGACGCCTGTGCGAGCTGATGGCCGGGGTGGTGGCCCCGGACCTGGCCGATGCGGCCATGACCGTAGGCCTGCTGTCGGCGCTGGATCTGCTCCTGGCCGCCCCCCTCACCGAGATCCTCGCCTCCCTGGCGCTGGCCGACGAAGTGGTCCACGCCCTGCTCGGCCACAAGGGGCCGCTCGGGGCCATCCTCGCCGACGTCCTCGACTGGGAGCTGGGTCGGACCCCCATCCTGCGCTCCGGGGCGTCCGCCGCCGACATGAGGGCGATGTGCGCCCAGGCGGTGCGCTGGGCCGACGAGCTGTGCGCGGCGCTCGTCGCCGGCCCGCCCGACCGCCGGTCGTAACCGGCGGTCGACCCTCCGGGGCGGACCCGGGACCTGACACCGCGGCCCACCGCGGGAGGAGGCCGGCAGAGCCTTTCTGCTCTGTCCGCCCCGGCCGCCGGCGGCCCAATATCGGCTCACAACACCCTCACCCGGAGGTGCCGGAATGGTCAGGTCGCGGCACGGACTGGCAGCGACAGCGGTCGCGATACTGGCAGTGGCCGCCCTGACCGGTTGCGCCTCCTCCGCCAGCCGCAGCCGGGGAGCGGCCACGACGTCCACCAGCGCCGCCACGACCACGGTTCCGCCGCCGTCGTCCACCACGCCCTCCTCGACCCCGGCCACGACCTCGCCGCCGGCGGCCACCACCGACGTACGGGTGTACTTCCTGCGGGGCGGCCGGATCGACGTAGCCCACCGGGCGGTCGCCCCGACCCCCCGGATAGCGACCGCCGCCATGACCCAGCTGCTCTCCGGGACGACGCCGGCCGACACCTCCGCCGGGATGGTCACGGCCGTCCCGGCCGGGACCCGGCTACTCGGGGTGAGCGTCGCCGGCGGCACCGCCACAGTGGACCTGTCGGCGTCGTTCGCCAGCGGCGCCGACCCGGCGTCCATCAGCGGGCGCCTGGCGCAGGTCACCTACACGTTGACCCAGTTCCCCACGGTCAGCCGGGTCGCCTTCCGCGTCGGCGGACAGGCCCTCAGCACGCTGGGGGGCGTCAGCCTGGCGCAGCCGCTGAGCAGGCCCACCTTCCCGGAGCTGGCACCCGCCGCCCTACTGGAGTTCCCGGGCCGGGGCTGGACCGTCCACAGCCCCATCCGGCTGGCCGGTACCGCCGCTGTCTTCGAGGGGCAGTTCTCCGCGGAGCTGACCGACGGGGCGGGCCGTGTCATCGCCACCCGGGCCATGTACGCCCCTCTGACCACCGCCATCGGCGGCCCGTTCGACACGGAGCTGGCCTACCCCGCCGGTGTCAGTGGGCCGGCGGTGCTGAC
>DASSZD010000042.1:0-19726 GCA_035702985.1 Acidimicrobiales bacterium | reverse complement strand
ACCTCGTCTACCGCAACTCCGAGTACAGCCGGTTGGACACCCAGCTCCGCTCATCGGAGCCGGCCGCCGACGGGTACCTGGACCGGCTGGTCTACGGCCAGCCCACCCGTACGGACACGCCCGGCGGCCCGGGGGCGCCGGGATCGGCCGAGGGGGGCGACGGCCACCCCGACCAGCTGACCCCTCCCGTCAATTTCGGCGAGCGGCTGTCGGCCACCGGGGCGGTACTGGCCCGCTTCGGCAGCTCCTCCGCAGACGGGCCGAAGCTGCCCGCCGGTCTCGGCACCCCACCGCCGGAAGGGCGCATCCTCACCGTGGGCTCGCAGAGCGGGACGGCCACCTGGCGGGTGCTCGAGGTGCCGGTCAGCCGGCCCGGGACCACGGGCCAGGTCACGGTCCTGGCCGTGCCCACCGCCGAGGTCGGCAACGCCCTGCACCGCCTGATCCTCATCGAGGCGGCCGCCATCGGCGCCCTGCTGGTCATCGTCTCGGGCGGCGCGTGGCTGGTGCTGCGGTCCGGTCTGCGGCCGCTCGAGCGCATGGCCCGCACCGCCCGGCGCATCTCGGCCGGCGACCTGTCGCAGCGGGTCAGCCCCTCGGGCGGTCCCAGCGAGGTGGGTCAGCTGGGTCTGGCCCTCAACACCATGCTGGGCGACATCGAGGCCGCGTTCGCCGAGCGGGAGGCGACGGAGCAGAAGCTGCGCCAGTTCCTGGCCGACGCCTCCCACGAGTTGCGCACCCCGCTCACCTCCATCCAGGGCTTCGCGGAGCTGTTCAGGGTGAGCGGCGACTCGGCCCGGGTCGACCTGCCGACCATCCTGCGCCGCATCGAGGAGGAATCCGCCCGCATGAAGGTCCTGGTGGAGGACCTGCTGCTGCTGGCCCGCCTGGACGAGCACCGCGGCATCGACAAGCGGCCCCGGGACCTGACCGTGCTGGCCGCCGACGCCTGCACCGACGCCGCCGCCACCGACCCCGGCCGGCGGGTGACGCTGGACGCCCCGGAGCCGCTCGTCGCCGCCGTGGACGAGGGGCACATCCGTCAGGCGGTCGCCAACCTGGTCGGCAACGCCCTGCGCCACACCCCGGCCGGCACCCCGCTCGAGGTGGGCTGCCGGCGGGTCGACGGGTCGGCCGTCCTGACCGTCCGGGACCACGGCCCGGGCCTGGACGCCGAATCCCTCCGCCATGTCTTCGACCGGTTCTGGCAGGGCGACAAGGCCCGGGTGGGGACCGGGTCCGGGCTGGGCCTGGCCATCGTGGCGGCCATCGCCGCCGAGCACGGCGGCACGGCGGAGGCCGGCAACGCCCCCGACGGGGGGGCGGTGTTCACGCTCACCCTGCCGCTCGGCGCCGGGCGGCCCGGTTGTGTCAGCGGTGGCGACGCTTGTGTTCGAACGCCTTCGCCGCTCCCCACCTGATGGCCACCTCCGCCAGGGCCGGGTCGAGATCGGCGAACGACGCCGGGGCCAGGTCGTAGATGTCCTCGGGGAAGGAGGCCTCGGCGAACGAGTCGCGCCGCACCGGGGGGGCGCCGGCCGCCCGGAGCACCTCGGTCGGATAGCGCACGGCGCCGCGCAGCAGCGCCAGCGGGGTGGTCCGCTGCTCGTCGATGTCGGCCTCGAGCAGCGACCGCAGCGCCGGGGCCACCTCCGATCGGGCCCGGGCGCCGGCCGCCTCGGCCGCCTCCGCCACGTCGGGACCCATCCCGCCGGCCCAGGCGGTCATGACCCGGGCCACGCCGGCCACCACCCAGGACGGCAGGGCCGTCTCCACCCCGTCGGCCAGCAGGAGGCCCTGGGCCCGCAGCGCGGCGGCCGGATCCTCGTCGCCGGTCACGGCCCGGACCACCCCGGAGCCGGGATCCGGGCCCGGGCGTGAACGGCCGGGGCGCTCAACTCTCGAGCGGGTGTTCCAGGTGGTCGACGCTCACACCGAGCTCCTCCATCCAGGTGATGGCGGCGGTGACCGCCTCGGCATCACCGTCGAGCTCGCAGACGATCCAGCCCATGTCCTCGCTGACGTCGGCCCGGCGGATGTTGGGCATCACGTCGAAGCGGCGTACCAGCTGGCCGATGACCGCCTCGCGGACCAGTTCGGGCGGGAAGGTGAGCCGGACCCGGGCCGCGATCACCGGCCGACCCGTTCCCGGCCGGGGACGACCCCGTCGTTGAGGTTGCCCGACCGGAAACCCTCCAGGTCGACGGTCACATAGCTGTAGCCGGCCGCCTTCACCGCGTCGACCACCTGCTGGCGGCGCTCCACCACGTCGCCCAGGTCGACGAGGGGCACCTCCAGCCGGGCCAGGTCGCCGTAATGGCGGACCCGCAGCTGCTGGAATCCCAGGCGGCGCAGGCCGGCCTCGGCGGCGGCCACCCCCTCCAGGGTCCTGAGGGTGACCGGGGTGCCGTAGGGAACCCGGGACGCCAGGCAGGCGGCCGCAGGCTTGTCCCACACCTCCATGCCCAGCCGGCGGGCCGCGGCCCGGACCGCGGCCTTGGTGAAGCCGGCGTCCACCAGCGGGAAGATGGCGCCGTGCTCGCGGGCCGCTCTCTGGCCGGGCCGGTGGTCGGAGAGGTCGTCGAGGTTGACGCCCAGGGCGATCGTTGCGCCCTCCGCCCGGGCCACGGGCAGCAGTCGGTCCATCAGCTCGCTCTTGCAGTGGTAGCAGCGGTCCGGGCCGTTGGCGACGTAGTCGGGCCGGGCCATCTCGTCGGTGCGGACCTCCACCCAGCGCAGACCCCAGTCGGCGGCCAACCGCCGGCAGTCGTCCAGCTCGGCCGGGGCCAGCGACGCCGAGACGGCGGTGGCCGCCACGCATCGCCGCGGGCCGAGCGCGTCGTGGGCCACCCGGGCCAGCAGGGCGGAGTCCACCCCACCGCTGAAGGCCACCACCACCGGGCCGGCCTCCTCCAGGCGGCGCCGCAGCCCGGCTAGCAGGCCGTCGACGCCGGCGGGGTCACCGGCCGGCCGGGTCCGGCCGAGCGTCACGGGAGCGGGGGTGCCGGTCACCCGGCGTCCTCCACCTGGATGCGGATCCGCTTGTTGCCCTTGCCCTTGGACTCGGTCTTGAGGACCACTATCCGGCCCACCTCGTCGGTGGTGCGTACGTGCGTGCCACCGTCGGCCTGCTTGTCCAGCCCGACGATGTCGACCACCCTGATCTCCTGCACGGACTCCGGTATCAGGCTCACCTTGGTGCGGATCAGGTCCCGGTCCAGGACGGCCTGGCCCCGGGGCATGGAGCTGACCTCGACCGGCCGCCCGGCGTTCAGCTCGGAGTTGACCAGCTTCTCGACCGTCACCGCGAAACCCTCGGGCAGCGGGTCGAACTCGAAGTCCATGCGGGCGGCCAGCGGCTCCATGTTGCCGCCGGTCACCGGCACCTGCCACTCGTTCCAGATGACCCCGCACAGCACGTGCAGGGCGGTGTGGGTGCGCATCAGCGCGTGGCGCCGCTCCCAGTCGATCCGGCCGGTCACCTGCTCGCCCACGCCCGGCAGGTCCCCCTCGGCGACGGTGTGCCACACGTCCTCCCCGACCTTGCGGACGTCGGTGACGGGCAGGCCGGCCAGGATCCCGGTGTCGTGGGGTTGGCCGCCGCCGGTCGCGTAGAAGACCGTCCGGTCCAGCGCGATCCGACGACCGTCGGGGTCGACGTCGGTGACCGTGGCGTCCATCTCCCGGAGGTAGGCGTCCCGGAGGTACATGAGATCCGTCGGCACACCCCCATTCTGTCCGCTGGCCCCGCCGGCCGGCACCCCGGGCCGTCCTATGCTCGCCGGTAACGACGGGACCGGGGAGGTCGGCGATGGCAGCGGTGCGTCACAGCAGGAGCGCAGGTCCGGCCCGGCCGGCGGCCAGCCGCAGCAGCGGGATCGACGTGCGCCTGCCGGTGGACCGCCTCCCGGATCGGGGCACCGACGCCGGGGAGGCCTACGACCTGATATCCAGCGAGCTGCTGCTGGACGGCAGCGCCCGGCTCAACCTGGCCACGTTCGTCACCACCTCGATGCCCGAGCGGGCGGCCCGCCTGATGGCCGACACGGCGGACAAGAACATGATCGACAAGGACGAGTACCCCCAGACGGCGGAGCTCGAACGGCGCTGCGTGAACATCATCTCCCGCCTGTGGAACGCCCCCGAGAGCGACACCGCCACCGGCTGCTCCACCACCGGCTCCAGCGAGGCGGTGATGCTCTGCGCCATGGCCCTCAAGTGGCGGTGGCGGCAGGCCCGGCGGGCGGCCGGGAAACCGGCCGACCGGCCCAACCTGGTGATGGGCGCCAACGTCCAGGTGTGCTGGGAGAAGTTCTGCCGCTACTGGGACGTCGAGGCGCGCCTGGTACCGGTGGAGGGTGACCGGCTGCACCTGACCGCGGACGCCGCCATCGCCCACTGCGACGAGAACACCATCGGCGTGGCCGCCATCCTGGGCTCCACGTTCGACGGCAGCTACGAGCCGGTCAGGGAGATAGCCGCCGCCCTGGACCGACTCCAGGAGGACCGGGGCCTCGACATCCCGATCCACGTCGACGCCGCCTCCGGGGGGTTCGTGGCCCCGTTCCTGCAGCCGGACCTGGAGTGGGATTTCCGCCTTCCCCGGGTGGCGTCCATCAACGCCTCCGGCCACAAGTACGGCCTGGTGTACCCCGGCGTGGGGTGGGCGGTGTGGCGGGACCGGGAGGCGCTGCCGGAGGAGCTGATCTTCGACGTGAACTACCTGGGCGGCAACATGCCCACGTTCTCGCTGAACTTCTCCAGGCCCGGTTCAGAGGTGGTGGCCCAGTACTACATGTTCACCACGCTCGGCTTCGAGGGGTACCGCCGGGTGCAGCAGCACTCGTCCGATATCGCCCGCTACCTGGCCGACGGGGTGGCCTCCATCGGCCCGTTCGATCTGGTGAGCGACGGCCGGGACCTGCCGGTATTCTCCTTCGCCCTCAAGCCGGAGGTGCGCAACTACACCGTGTTCGACGTGTCCGACCGCCTCCGCGAGCGGGGCTGGCTGGTGCCCGCCTACACCTACCCGGCGGACCGGCAGGACCTGGCGGTGCTACGCATCGTGGTCAGATCGGGAATGACCTTCGACATGGCCGAGCTGCTGCTCGGCGACCTGAGGTCCCGGACCGAGAAGCTGGAGGCGCTGGAGGGTCCCCTCCCAGAGGGTGCCACCTCCACGGAGCAGCCCTTCCACCACTGAGACGCGGGCCGGACCTACGCCAGCCCGGCCTCGCCCAGTACCTCCTCGACGGGGCCGACCACCCCGGCGTAGAAGGGCCCGAAGTCGGCGTAGAGAGCCGACGCCTCGTCGAAGCGCATGGAGTACACGGTGTCCTTGAGGTCGTCGGGGTGGACGCCGAAGAGGGTCACCCCCCACTCGTGGTCGTCGAGGCCGGTGGAGCCGGTTATCAGCTGCACCACCCGCCCGGCGAAGCGCCGGCCGGACCGGCCGTGGTCGATCATCAGCCGCTTGCGCTCGTCGAATTCGAGGGAGTACCAGTTGTCCTTGTCTCCCCGCCGCTTGCTCATGGGGTAGAAGCAGATGGCCCGCTTTCCGGCCGGTGGCAGGCGGGGGTAGAGCCGGGCCTGCAGGTGCTCCTCGGGCATACCCTGGGCGTACTCCGACACCTCGGTGAGCGAGACGTACGAGTCGGCCACGGTCAGGCCGGCCTTCTGGAGGGCCGTCTGAAATCGGCGGAGCCTTACCCAGTCCGGCCCGAGGGCCATGAACCCGATGTCGGCCTTGTGTCCGAGCACGGAAAAAGGAACCACCTGGTGCTCGGCCCCCTCCGCCTCCTTCACCGCCGAGGTGACGGCTTGAGCGTCGGCGCCGGGCCCGACCCGGCAGAAGAGGTGCAGCACTCCCCACCCGATGGTCGGCTTCAACGGCTCCGCAGTCATGGCTCCAGCTTAAGGGCGACCTCCGGGGAAGAGGGCCGGCTGCTGATCTGGCCTCCTGTCCCGGCTCCGCCGGAAAACAGGTCGGCCTCCTCAGCAGCCAGCCCCTCCTCCGCTCCCGCGTCCCGGCTGGGCCTGCCGCACCCGTGGACGACCCGCCCACCAGGCGCCTCGTGGACAAAGAGAAAGGGCCGGCCCTGCGACCGGGCCGCCGTGTTTTCGCCCGGAGGGCGGACACGGCGGCCGGTCGTAGGGACCGGCCCTCTTCAACAGGCTCGGGGTGGGACGGCCTAGAAGTCGTCCATCCCGCCGCCCGGCATGGCCGGGGCGGCTTCCTTCTCCGGCTTGTCGACGATGACAGCCTCGGTGGTGAGGAACAGCGCCGCGATGGAAGCGGCGTTCTGCAGCGCCGAACGGGTCACCTTGGCGGCGTCGATGACGCCGGCCTTGAACAGGTCCTGGTACTCGCCGGTGGCGGCGTTGAGGCCCTCGGCCGGGCTGGACAGGTTCTTGACCTTCTCGACGACCACGCCGCCCTCGAGGCCGGCGTTGACGGCGATCTGCTTGATGGGCTCCTCGACGGCCCGGGCCACGATGCGGGCGCCGGTGGCCTCGTCACCCTCCAGCTTCTCGGCCCGGTCCAGGATGGCCGCCTGCGAGCGGAGCAGCGCCACCCCACCGCCGGGGACGACACCCTCCTCCACGGCCGCCTTGGTGGTGGACACGGCGTCCTCGATGCGGTGCTTCTTCTCCTTGAGCTCCACCTCGGTGGCGGCACCGACCTTGATCACGGCCACACCGCCGGACAGCTTGGCCAGCCGCTCCTGCAGCTTCTCCCGGTCGTAGTCGGAGTCGGTGTTCTCGATCTCGGTCTTGATCTGGGAGATCCGCCCCTTGATGTCGGACTCGGCGCCGGCACCCTCGACCATGGTGGTCTCGTCCTTGGTGACGACCACCTTGCGGGCCCGCCCCAGCAGGTCCAGGGTGGTGTTCTCCAGCTTGAGGCCGACCTCCTCGGTGACGACCTGGCCGCCGGTCAGGATGGCGATGTCCTGCAGCATGGCCTTGCGCCGCTCCCCGAAGCCGGGGGCCTTGATGGCCACGCTCTTGAACGTGCCGCGGATCTTGTTGACCACCAGGGTGGCCAGGGCCTCGCCCTCGACGTCCTCGGCGATGATGACCAGCGGGCGGCCCGACTGCATGACCTTCTCCAGCAGGGGGAGCAGGTCCCGCACGGCGGAGATCTTGGAGCCGACCAGCAGGATGTACGGGTCCTCGAGGACGGCCTCCATCCGCTCCGGGTCGGTGGCGAAGTAGGGGGCGATGTAGCCCTTGTCGAAGCGCATGCCCTCGACCAGCTCGAGGTCCATGCCGAAGGTCTGGGACTCCTCGACGGTGATGACCCCGTCCTTGCCCACCTTGTCGATGGCCTCGGAGATGAGGTCCCCGATCTCGGCGTCGGCGGCCGAGATGGAAGCCACCTGGGCGATCTGCTCCTTGGACTCGGTCTCCTTGGCCAGGTTCTTCAGCGAGCCGACGGCGGCCTCCACGGCGGCCTCGATGCCCCGCTTGAGGGACATCGGGTTGGCTCCGGCGGCCACGTTGCGCAGGCCCTCGCGCACCAGCGCCCAGGCCAGCACGGTGGCGGTGGTGGTGCCGTCACCGGCGACGTCGTCGGTCTTCTTGGCTACTTCTTTGACCAGCTCGGCCCCGATCTTCTCGTACGGGTCCTCGAGCTCGATCTCCTTGGCTATGGAGACACCGTCGTTGGTGATGGTGGGGGCGCCCCACTTCTTCTCCAGCACCACGTTGCGGCCCTTCGGGCCGAGGGTCACGCGCACGGCGTCGGCGAGCTGGTTCATACCGCTCTCCAGCGCCCGACGGGCGTTCTCGTCGAAAGCAATCAGCTTGGGCATCGGTTCTGGGTTCCCTCCGTTGGGTTACCTGTTAGCACTCTCACATCCCGAGTGCTAACAGTTAACCGCCTCCGCGGCGCTAGTGCAACTAGCCACCCGGCCCGTTCCGGCCCGGATCGGCCCGGCCGATCAGCCGCCGGCCACCGCCGGCACGATGGACAGGGTGGCGCCGTCGGCCACCGGGGTATCTAGGCCGTCGAGGAAGCGGATGTCCTCCTCGGCGAGGAACACGTTGACGAAGCGGCGCAGCTTGCCCGACTCGTCGAAGAGGCGGTCCTGGAAGCCCGGGTGGGCGGCCTCGAGGCCCTTGAGCGCCTCGCTCACCGTGGAACCGGCCACGTCGACGGTGGCGTTGCCGCCGGCCAGGGGCCGCAGCTGGGTGGGGATACGGATGGTGACGGCCATGCCTAGCTCTCCAGTGAGGGTATGTCTATGGCCGCCGCGAAGGCGTCCAGGTTGGGGGCGATGGTGGCGGTGGGCCCGCAGTGGGGGGCCACCGCCTCGATGGTCTTGAGGCCGTTGCCGGTGACCAGGGCCACGACCCGCTCGTCGGAGCGCACCACCCCGGAGTCCACCAGCTGCACCAGCGAGGCGATGGTCACACCGCCGGCGGTCTCGGCGAAGATCCCCTCGGTGCGGGCCAGCAACCGGATGCCCTCGACCACCTCGGCGTCGGTGACGCAGCCGAACCCGCCGCCGGAGCTGCGGACGGCGTCGATGGCGTAGGGGCCGTCGGCCGGGTTGCCGATGGCCAGCGACTTGGCGATGGTGTCGGGCTTGACCGGCTTCACCACGTCCCGACCGGCGGCGAAGGCGGTGGCCACCGGGGAGCACCCGGCGGCCTGGGCCCCCGAGATGCGCACATGCGGTTCTTCGTCGAGCAGGCCCACCGACCACAGCTCCTTGAACCCCTTGGCCACCTTGGTGAGCTGGCTGCCGGATGCCACCGGGACCACCACATGGTCGGGGGCCTCCCAGCCGAGCTGCTCGGCGGTCTCGAACGCCAGCGTCTTCGAGCCCTCGGCGTAGTAGGTGCGGACGTTGACGTTGACGAACGCCCACGACGGGTGCTCGCCGGCCAGTTCGGCGCACAGCCGGTTGACGTCGTCGTAGTTGCCCTCGACGGCGATCAGCCGGCCGCCGAAGACGGCGGTGGTGACCACCTTGCCGGCCTCCAGGTTGGCCGGGATGAACACGATGGACTCCATGCCGGCGTGGGCGGCGTGGGCGGCCACCGAGTTGGCCAGGTTGCCGGTCGAGGCACAGGCGGCCACCTTGAAGCCCAGCTCCTGGGCCTTGGTGAGAGCCACCGAGACCACCCGGTCCTTGAAGGACCCGGTGGGGTTGAGGGTGTCGTTCTTGATCCACAACTCCCGCAGGCCCAGCTCGGCGGCCAGGCGGTCGGCCCGCACCAGGGGCGTGAAACCGGCGCCCAGGCTGACGGCACCCTCGGCCGAGGCGGGGAGGAGATCGGCGTAGCGCCACATGGACAGCGGCCCGGCGGCGATCTTCTGGCGGGAAACGGCGGCGCGCACCGCGTCGTAGTCGTAGACGACCTCTAGAGGCCCGAAGCACCATTCACACACGTGGAGCGCTTCGGCCGGGTAGCCGCGACCGCACTCCCGGCATCGCAAACCTTCTACGTAAGGCAACCTTCCTCCTGACTGGCCTCATCGCACCGGGCATTGGCACCTAGCCCAGACCAGCTGGACCGGTTGCCGCGGCTTCACAGGGCCCGTCCCTCTGCCGCTCTTGATGATGTCCCCCCGAGTTTATACGCACGCCGACCGGCCGGCCACATCGACTTTCCGGAACCGCCGCCCGGCCGTGGCAGGATGCTGTCGTGCGGCGCAGCTACCGGTCGGTCGATTTCACCGCTGCCCGGCTGGTGGCAGCCAAGCGTGGTCGGCGCATCTCGGTGTGCATCCCGGCCCGCGACGAGGAGGCCACCGTCGGCCCGATCGTGCAGGCCATCCGGCGGGACCTGATGGAGGCGGCGCCGGTGGTCGACCAGATCCTGGTGGTCGACGACGGATCGCTCGACTCGACCGCGGCGGTGGCGGCCGCCGCCGGAGCCGAGGTCCTGCGGTCCGACGAGGTGCTGACCGAGCATTCCGGGCCGGGCAAGGGGCAGGCCATGTGGAAGGCCGTTCACGCCTGCTCCGGCGATCTGGTGGTGTTCTGCGACGCCGACATACGGGACTTCGACCCGGGCTTCGTGCTGGGCCTGGCCGGCCCCCTGGCCACCCGCGACGACGTCACCTTCGTCAAGGGCTTCTACGAGCGACCGGTGGACGGCCGCCCCGGCGAAGGCGGGAGAGTGACCGAACTGATGGCCCGGCCGCTGATCTCGGTCCTTTTTCCCCACCTGGCTGATCTGACTCAGCCGCTGTCAGGAGAGTGCGCGGCCCGGCGGGAGGTCCTGGAGGCCCTGCCGTTCGTGGGTGGCTACGGCGTGGACCTCGGATTGCTGATCGACGTCACCGAGCGTTTCGGCGACGCCGGGCTGGTCCAGTGCGACCTGGGTGTCCGCATCCACCGCAACCGGCCGCTGTCGGATCTCGGCCCGCAGGCCCTGGCCATCCTGGAGGCGGGACTGGCCCGGGCCGGTCTGGCCGGCGCCGCCATGGCAGCCACGCTGATGCGACCCGGAGTCGAACCGGTGTCGGTGCGGCTGGAGGAGATGCCGCCGCTCGCCGAGGTCCCGGCCCACCGCAAGACAGCCTAGATCCGGCCGGTCAGCATCTCCCGGGCCACCCGGCGCACCGAGCCGATGGGATCGGACAGCGCCGTCTCCTCCCCCACCTCGTCGACCAACGTCCGGTACTCGATGCCGGGGCGGCCTTCGGCGTCGCCCGCCAGTACCAGCACCGGCACATCCAGTTCGGCGGCCAGGGCGGCCACCCCGCCCACCGACTTGCCCTCGAACGACTGGTCGTCGAGCAGACCCTCGCCGGTGATCACCAGGTCCGCCACCTCCATCCGGGCGGCCAGGTCTATGCGGTCGGCCACCAGCTCGAAGCCGCTGGTCAGATCGGCCCCGATGGCCGCCAGCCCGCCCGCCAGGCCGCCGGCCGCCCCCGAACCCTCCAGGGAGCTGACGTCCACCCCGTAGCGCTCCCGGTACAGCTGGGCCAACCTCTCCAGCCGTCTGGTGAGCAGACCCACCTCGGCCGGCGTGGCCCCCTTCTGGGGAGCGAACACGGCGGCCGCCTCCACGAAGCGGGTCCTCACATCGCAGGCCACCTCGATGCGCACGCCGGACAGGCGGCTGTGCGGCTCCAGCACCTCGAGGGCCCCCCACCCGCCGTCGGTGGTGGCCGAGCCTCCCACCCCCACCAGCACCCGGCGGGCGCCGGCCTTGACGGCGGCGGCGATCAGTTCGCCGGTGCCGGCCGTGCTGGCCCTCATGGGGTCGTTGGCCTCCCAGCCCCCCACCAGGTCCAGCCCGGAGGCCATGGCCATTTCGACGGCGGCGGTGTGGCCCCCGTCGAGCTCGAACCAGGCGGCATCGACCGGCTCCCCGAGCGGGCCCCGCACCGTGACCGGGCGGCGGCGGCCTCCGAGCACGGCGCAGAAACCCTCGCCTCCATCCGAGACCGGCGCCAGGTCGACCTTCCAGCCGAGCGCGGATGCCTCCTCCCCGATCGCCGAGGCGACCTGGGCGGCTGTGGCCGAGCCCCGGAATTTGTCAGGCGCGACAACGACGAGCGGCATCACCCCATGGTGCCCGTTCGGGCCGGTGTCGTGACGTGGGTATGGTTCTCGGCGGCATGGACTCGCGAAACGGCCCGGGCACGGGCTCGAAGCTGCTCGTCATATCCAACCGGGGTCCCATCAGTTTCGTGCGGGACGCCACCGGCCGGGTGCAGCCCAGGCGGGGAGCCGGCGGCCTGGTGGTCACGCTGGGCCCGGGAGCCGAGCGGGACTCGGCCCTGTGGCTGGCCGCCGCCACCAGCGAGGAGGATAGAGAGGGGGCGGCCGCCGGGTCGGTCAGCTCCGGGGGGTTCCGCTTCGCCCCGGTGGTCATCGAACCCGACGACTACGCCGCCTACTACGACGTGGTGGCCAACCAGACCCTGTGGTTCTGCCTGCACGGGCTGTGGGACCGGCCCCGCCGGCCCCGGTTCGACCGGCACTGGTGGGCCGCCTGGGAGCGCTACCAGGCGGTGAACGCGACCTTCGCCGCCGCCGCCGACGGGGCCGCCGAGGAGGGGGCCACCGTGCTGATCCAGGACTACCAGCTGGCGCTGGTGCCGGGCTTGCTGGCCCGGCGCCGCCCGGACCTGCGTATCTCCACCTTCCTGCACACCCCGTGGTGCTCCCCCCAGGAGCTGGCCACGCTGCCCGACTCGGTGGCGTCGGACGTGGTGGCCGGCCTGAGCGGCGGCGGCCCGTGCGGGTTCCACACCGCCCGCTGGGCCGACGCCTTCTCGGACTGCGCCCGGCTGATCCTGGGTCGGGAACCGGCCACCTTCGTGGCGCCGGCGGCCACCGATCTCGACGATCTGCGCTCGGTGGCGGCATCGGACGCCTGCGCCCGGGAGCTCGAGCGGCTCGACCGCCAGATCGGCGATCGCAAGGTGATAGTGCGGGTGGACCGCATCGAGCCGTCCAAGAACGTTCTGCGGGGCTTCTGGGCCTTCGACGAGCTGCTCGAGACGCGGCCTGACCTGCGGGGCGAGGTGGTCTTCGCCGCCATGGTGTACCCGTCGCGGACCGGGCTGGCCGAGTACCAGGCGTACGGCCAGGAGGTGCTGGCCCTGGCCGACCGCATCAACCGGCGGTGGGGTACCGCCGATTGGACCCCCATACTGCTCGACCCCCACGACAACTACCCCAGCTCCGTGGCCGCCCTGCGACGCTACGACGTGCTCCTGGTGAACCCGGTCCGGGACGGCCTGAACCTGGTGGCCAAGGAGGGCGCGCTGGTCAACGAGCGGGACGGGACGCTGGTGCTCAGCCACGAGGCCGGGTGCTGGGCCGAGCTGGGGTCGGCGGCGGTGGGGGTCAACCCGTTCGACGTCACCGGCACGGCCGCCGCGCTGGCCCGGGCCCTGGACATGGACGCCTCCGCCCGGGCCCGGATGGCCGCCGCCCTCCGGCAGGCGGCGGGCGGCCGGTCCCCGCTGGACTGGTTCGACGACCTGGTGTCGCACGCCGGGAGGGCCTGACGACCGGTACCGACCGGTGACCGCCGCCCCTCAGGGGCCGAGCAGCGCCTGGAGCAGGTCGACCACCCCGGCCGGGCCGTCCACCACCACGTCCGCCGCCGCCAGCACCTCGGCCGGGGTCTCGTCGCTGCCTGCCGCCACCGCCACGGTGACCAGTCCCCGGGCCTGCAGCCGGTGCAGCTCGGCGAACGCCGGGAGGTCCCCGAGGTCGTCGCCGGCGAAGAGCACCGCTTGCAGGCCGGCCGCCAGGTCGCGCACCACGGTGCCCTTGTCGACGTGTACCGGGGGGCGCAGTTCCACCGACATCTTCCCCCCGTGGCTGACCAATCCGGTGCGGGCCGCCACCTCCGCGGCGAAGCGGGTGACCCAGGCCCCGTGGTGGGGGGCGTTGCGGTAGTGCAGCGTGACGGTCAGGCCCTTGCGCTCGACGTGGACCCCGGCGGGCGCCTCCCGCTCCGCCGCGGCGGCCGCCTCGCCGACCACCGGGCGCCACTTCTCGCCCTCCGGGTGGGTGCGGACCACCGGTGAGGCGGCGGACGCCTGTTCCAGTCCGTAGAGGCCGAACAGCTCGGCCGTGCCGGCGCCCGACAGGTGGCTCAGCAGGTACTCGACCGGCCGGCCGGAGACGATCACCACCCGCCCCCACCGGTCGCTGAGCCGGGCCACCACCCCGGGGGCCTCCGGGTGGGGGGCGGCCGATGCCGGATCGGAGACGATCGGGGCCAGGGTCCCGTCGAAGTCGAGGAACACCCCGGCCAGCTGTGGAGCGGTCCCCGCCCGCTCCACCCAGGCGGCTACGGCCTCTGGGACCGGGCTCAGCCCTTGCTCGCCAGGTCGGGCCCGATGATCAGCACCAGGTTGGCGGTGGCCCGCTCGGCGGCCGGTATGGGAGCGGTGGTCGGGGGCGGGACGGTCGGGTTGACGGCGGCTGACGGCAGGCCGACCGTGGCGGCCAGCGCCTGGGCCTCGGGCTGGTATCCCGGGGTCAGGACGTAAATCTCCGAGGACGCAACCTTGGCGGTGGCGTCATCGGGAGGCTCGGTCACATAGCCGTCGGTCTTCAGCTTGGCCGACCACTGCCCGGCCAGCGAGCCGGTGAGGACGCCGTTGAGGACCTGGACCTTGACCTGCGACGCGGGCAGCACGGTGGTCGAGGTGGTGCTCGACGGCGACGTGTGCTGGGCCGTGGTGGCGGTGGTGGCGGCGGCGTGATGGGACGTCGTCTTGGTGGTGACCGCCGGGCGACTGTTCGAGCGGGCCAGCACGGCGATGGCCAGGATGGCCAGCACCGCGATCAGGACCACGGCCCGACCACCGTTGATGCCGCCGTCCCGGGGACCACCGGGACCGGGCCGGGTCAAAAGGTCCTCCTCCCGCCGGCCGGGCGGCCCTCGAAGCGGGCCCGCCGCCGGCGGATCCTCTCCCGCCGGAGCCGGTGGACCACCAGTGGAGCCACGGCCGCCGCTTCCTCCGAATCCAGCAGCGACACCAGGATCTGGCGATACCGGCTGGCCGACATCCCGAGGCGGGCCTTGATGGCCGCCTCCTTGGTGCCCGGCTCGGTCCACCAGGAACCTTCGAACTCGAGGATGGCCCGGTCGCGTTCGGAAAGTCCCATCCGGTCGAGCCTGCCATCCCGGCCCCCGGGGATCAAGCATCCTGGCCGGCCCCGGGAGGGGGCCGGCCCGGCGGACCGTCCACGGCCACCGGGGGCGGTCGCCGCCGGCGGGTTCCGGGGGCCGAGCGGCGTCCGGGCGATATCAGGAGAGGCGGTCATGGAGCAGGCGGGCACGTTATCGCAGGCATCCGTGCCCGGGCACGCCGCGGCCGGACCGGCGCCCCGTCCGGCCGTCGCCCCATCCGGCCGTCGGGTCAGAGGCTGCCGTCCCTCTGCAACCCGACGTAGGCCAACCAGCCCAGAGGTATCGGCAGCCAGAACGTGGCGAAGCGGAACACCACCACCGCCGGTATGGCCTGATCGGCCGGAACACCGATCGTGGCCAGGCCGGCGACCAGCGCCGCCTCGACCCCGCCCAGCCCGCCGGGCGTGGGGGCGGCCGAACCCACGAAGTTGCCGAGCAGGAAGACGATGGCGGTCGGCAGGAGCGGGGGGTGGGCTCCGAGCGCGACCAGGGAGGCGACGAACGCCACCACGTAGCCGGCGTTGAGCAGCAGGCTGAAGACCACGCTCATGGCCAGGCGCGCCGGGCGCGAGACCGCTTCGGCCAGCCGGGGCACCAGGTTCTTCAGATGCGGTACCACGATCCTGGCCAGGCGCACCCGGGTCTGGGGCAGGGCGGCCAGTAGAGCTGCCAGGCCGGCCGCCGACGCCACACCGAGCACCAGGTCCGCTCCTGGTACCAGCTTGGCCTGGCTCAGCCCGGAGCCGGTGAGCAGGGCCAGGACCCCGACCAGGACCACCGTGACGGCGGCGTTGGCGATCTGCGACAGGGTTATGGCCGCCGCCACGGCGGGCTGGTCGACGCGCTGGCGGGTCAGGTACCTGGCGTTCGTGGCGACGTAGCCCAGCGTGGACGGCATGGCCACGCCCACGAATCCGGCGGCCAGCTGGGCCAGTGCCGTCCGACCGAGCGGTAGCCGCCGGGGCACGAAGGCCTGGATCGTCGACGCCGCCGCCAGGTAGGTGACGGCCGATGCGGCCACCGCTACCGCGAACCACCACAGGCTCATCCGCTGCAGGGCCACCACCAGGTTGACGCTCGACAGCTGGCCGACCAGCACGTAGGCCGCCAGCACCATGGCCGCCACGCTGATGACGGTCCGCCACCGGAACCGTTCGAGCTGCACGGCCGCCACCGGGGAACCGGCTCCGATCAGCCGGCCCCTCAGGACATCCAGGCACTTGGCGGCGGACCGCATGGACGACCATCCCCACGGAGCCAGCGCCAGCGGCTGCAGCACGGCTGCCACGGCGGCCTCGTCCATGTCGGCGTAACCGGTTCGCATGGCCTGCAGCGCGGTGTCGGGGTCCGAGACGCCGGCCACGGTGGTGAGCAGCTGGGCCACATCGATCCGCCGCGACAGCTCGGTGGCGGCCGGCACGGACGCGTCCAGCGAGGAGAACCCGGCGGAGACGTCGTCGGCCAGCAGGCTGCCGGTCTGCAGCCGGCGGTGGGCGACCCCCGCCCGGTGCAGATCCCTGAGGGCTACGAACAGGGCGTCGGCCGTCTCCTGCTTGACCGGTGGCGCGACGGGAGCACCTTCCGGGGTCCGGGTCACCAGGGCCATCGTGCGGTCCTCTACCGGTTCGAGCAGCAGCAGCACCGGGGCCCGCACCCCGGCCTTCTCGGCCAGGCAGCAGGTCAGGGCCAGCTCCCGCAGGCGGACCCGGGAACTGAGCGCGACCCGCCCGGTCAGCTGGGTCCTGAACCTCAGCAGCGACCACGCCCGTCCCACCGCGCCGGACAGGCGGCTGTCGCCATCGGCCAGGCGGACCTCGAACCCGGTGCCGTCGGCCAGGGTCCCGGCCAGGAGGTCGGATCCGGGACCGCCGACCGGCTGCAGATGGCCGACCGCCAACCCCCGGGAGGCCAGCCAGGCCTTCAGCGTCACGGGGTCGGCCCGGATGGACGACGCCCCGAGCAGGTACCGGATCCCGAACCCGGCGCAGCAGGCCCCGCAGACCGCCAGGAGCAGAGGGATCAACCGGGCGTTGCGCTCGAACACCGAGATCACGAACAGCAGTGTCACGACGACGGCGCACCGGCGCCGCCACCGGCCCCGCCGGATGATCTCCGAGCCGATGGCGAACGAGAGGAACAGGGCGTCCACGACCAGCGCGGCGAACGCCCCGGTGTGGGCCCGCGGGCGTTCGGCACCCACCGAGGCCCGCCATCCGGCGAGGAACCCGGCGTACATGACCACCCCACCGGCCGCCCCGAGAAGCCCGGTCGTCACATAACGCCGGTCGTGGCGCCCGAGGGAGAAGGTCGCGGCGCCGACGACCAGGAAGCAGGCCAGCCCGGCACCGGACACCGCGGTCAGCGCGATCCAGCGCGGCAGGTGGGAGGCCCACGACCAGACCTGCACATCCACGTGCACGGTCCCCCGGTAGGAGGCCGCGGCCGGCACGATCAGCCCGGCGGCCACCAGCGCGGCCACCCCGGCCATGGTCGCGTCCGAGCTTCTGCGGAGACGCGACGGCTTGGGCACGACCGCGTTCAACTACCCGCTGGAGCGCCGCCGTCACACGGTTGGCTCCACCGGCGGACAACCCGGGACGCCGGTCGGTTCGGCGCCCTACCCCACCGACAGGATCGTCACGGTCCCGGTACCGCCATCGACCTCCACGGTAGCCCCCGAGGGGATGCGGGCGGTGGCATCGACCACGGACACGGCACAGGGCACCCCCAGTTCCCGGGCGACGATGGCGGCGTGGCTGGCGAAGGCCCCCACGTTGCAGACCACGGCCGACGCGGCGAGGAACAGCGGCACCCAGGAGGGGTCGGTGGTCCGGCACACGAGCACGTCGCCGACCTCGAACTCGGCGGTGGCGGGGTCCTCCACGATACGGGCCCGGCCCGTGGCCCGGCCCGGGCTGGCCGGGCCACCCTGGAGCACGTCGCCGGCGCCGGCCAGTCCTGCCGTGCCCGCATCCCCCCGCCGGGGCCACTCGCCGATCGGGGGCGGACCCACCCGGGAGTCGACGATGTACGGCGGCTCCAGGCCGGCCAGGACGGCGAAGTCGGCCACCCGCTGGCGGAGGGTGGCGGCGAAGCTGCCGGGATCGCCGACGAAGGCGTCGAGCTCCTCGTCCAGCAGGAAGAACACGTGGTCGGCGCCGTCGATCGCCCCGCTCTGCGCCGCCCGCCGGCCGAGCTCACGGAGGGCCAGCTTGACCTCGAAGTACAGGCGGATGCAGGCGCTCTTGCCGGCCTCCCGCAGGCGGAAGAGCAGGTTCGAGGCCCGCAGGGCGGCCAGCAGGGTTTCCCGGGTCTCCGGCTCCCCCTCCAGGGTGGCGGCCAGCGAGGAGGTGAGCGCCTCCCGCTCCTCCCCCGAACGCCCGGCCAGGACCGCCGGATCGTGGTCGTCGCCCTGGGCCCGCACCAGATCGATCATCCCGAGCACGAGAGAAGGGTCGGTCGCCCAGCACTCGGCCCGCAGGTCCCACTCGTGAGGCCCGCGGTGCCCCTGCTCGGCGATCAGCTCGTCGTGGTCGGCGAGAAAGGCCTTGGCCTCGGGGGAGCCACCGTCCGCCAGGCGGCGAACCCGCTCGAGGACGCCCGTCACGCCGGCGTCGAAAGCTTCCGTCAGCTCCGCCGAGCGGCGCACGTGGCGCGAGAGCTTCCACACCCCGAGGGAACCCCCGGCGGACTCCACCCCGCCCAGGCCGGAGAACAGGGGGATCAGCGCGTCCGACCGGCCCAGCCCCTTGACGATCTCCGCCACGGTGCCGCTCACGATGGAAATGCCGAGCAGGACCATGCAGTAGGGCCGCCACACCTCCCGGATGAGCGGCACCAGGTCCCTGGCGTGGGCCACCAGCTCGGCGTCCGACAGGGTGGACAGATCGGGTCGGGCGTCACGGGTCCGGAGGGTCAGGGCCACGGCCTCGTCCAGTTCGGGGAACGAGTCGGTCGAGAACAGCCACTCCACCCGCCGGGCCAGAGCCTCGCTCAGCTCGGGGTCCTCGTCGCGGGGATCGGGTTCGTAGGGCGGCACCCCCGGGTGGTCGCCGAAGTAGGCGGCGTCGACCGCTTCGGGGGAGGCGCCGGGCATCCGCACGCCCAGGATGCGGGCCGTGGAGAGGGCGTTGTAGAAATACCCGCCGTAGTTGGCGAACACCGACAGGCGGGGCTCCATCTCCTCCGGCCGGAACACGCCGAACGAGACGTAGCCGTCGGCCGCCCCGGGCCCGGTCCCCTTGACCCAGGCCAGGCTCCAGCCCAGCGGGCTGAACGGCTCGGGACCGACCTCATCGGCGTTGGCCCGGGTGAAGTACGGGAAGCGCTCCCACGGGCCGGTGTCGGTGATCCAGGCGTCCATCGGTGCCGGACCCTAGAGAATCCCGGCGCCGGCGGCGCCCGGAACCACGGGGCCGGTGAACGGGAATCCCCGACCCGGCGCCGTCCCGGCGATCAGCGCGACCCCACCCTCGACCCGACCCATCCCTGTCCTCCCCGTCGACAACGGCGGCCATCAGACACCATGGGGGCCAACTCTGTCAACCTTTATCATCATCCCCACAGAGGGCGGAACGGGGGCCCGCTTGCAGCAACTTCGAGTTGCCGGGATCGGCGGCCCGACCGGTGGGTGGGCAGCCTCCCCCGGCCCGGCCACTTGTGCAAGGCTGGTCGGCGCGCTGCGGGCCGGCCCACCCGGTCTGCAGCCCGAACGTCCTGCGCAGCAGGCACGGACACGCCCGAGTAGCTCAGTTGGCCAGAGCAGGCGCCTTGTAAGCGTCAGGTCGTCGGTTCGAAGCCGACCTCGGGCTCTTAGAAAACCGCTGGTGGGGGGCTATTTCCTAGTCGAGGGCCGAAGTGCTGTGATCTCGCCGTGCGCGATTCGTGCGCGATCATGCGCGGCACCCCTCGCCGTACCCCGCTGAGCCGCCGCCTGGCCGGTTCGGTTCAGGGCTTCGGTGAGGTGCTCCTCCAGGCTCGGCAGGAGGTGGCCGTAGCGGTCGAGCGTGACGGTGATCGAGCTGTGACCCATCCGTTCCATGATCGCCTTGGGGTGGGCGCCTTCAGCGATCAGGAAACCGGCGTAGGTGTG
>DASSZD010000107.1:0-8757 GCA_035702985.1 Acidimicrobiales bacterium | reverse complement strand
GAGGAAGATCACCTCGATGTCGAAGATGATGAAGATCATCGCCACCAGGTAGAAGCGCACCGGGAAGCGGGACGCCACCCGGTAGCGGGGGGCGATCCCCGACTCGTAGGGACCTTCCTTGGCGGCGGTGGGCCGCTTCGGACCGAGCAGCCGGGACGCCGCGGCCGACCCGCCGGCGAACAGCACCACCACCACGAGCAGGAGGAGAATTGGCAGATACTGCTCCACGGCTCGGATGCTACCGCCCAGGGGGATGATGCCCGCCAGTCGAGTGGGCGGTCCCCGCTGGGCCGCGGCGGCCGAGTGGGGGCGGGCGGGGTGGCGGTCGCCGCGTGCGGGTGGCGATGGCCGTGGCCCGGCGGCCGTGGCCGGGTGGCGATGGCCGTGGCCCGGCGGCCGTGGCCGGGTTACGGCGCAGGCGTCAGCCGGGCCGTCGTCGAAGAGTCGGCGCAGAAGGAGTAGTCCGGCAGGTCCGGTATCGTCGACAACCATGCGAGACCCGAGTCCGGTGGCGCCGCGTACATGTGATGTCCTGGTGGTCGGCGGCGGTCCCTCGGGGTCGGCCTGCGCGTACTGGCTGGCCAGCGCCGGTCACGACGTGGTCCTGGTGGAGAAGAAGACCTACCCCCGGGAGAAGACCTGCGGAGACGGCCTGACCCCGCGCTCGGTCCGCCAGCTCGAGGACATGGGCTTGGCCGAGGAGCTGGCCGGGGCCGGCCACCGCTACTCGGGTTTGCGCTCGCACGGCTTCGGCCGGACCCTGGAGTTGACCTGGCCGGGGCACCCCACCCTGCCCGGGTACGGGTACGTCATAACCCGCAAGGATCTGGACGCCCTGGTGGCCGAGCGGGCGGTCAAGGCCGGCGCCACCGTGTGGGACGGTACCGAGGCGGTGGAGCCCCTCACCGAGGGTGGCCTGGTCACCGGGGCCCGGGTCAAGGCCAAGGACGGCGACGCCACCCCGGTGGAGGTGCGGGCCCGCTACACGGTGGTAGCCGACGGGGCCAACTCCCGCTTCGGTCGGGTGCTGGGCACCAGCCGCAACCGGGCCTACCCGCTGGGCATGGCCATCCGCGGCTACTGGGCCTCCCCCCGCCACGACGAGCCGTGGATCGACAGCTGGCTCGACATCCGCGACAAGGCCGGCAACGTCCTGCCCGGCTACGGGTGGATTTTCCCGGTCGGCGACGGGCGGATCAACGTGGGAGTCGGTCTGTTGTCCACCTTCAACCAGTGGAAAGCCGTCAACACCACCCACCTGCTTCAGAGCTTCGCCGAGTACGCCCCGGCGTCATGGGACATCCGGCCGGAGACGGCCTGCGGGCCGGCGACCGGGGGCCGGCTGCCCATGGGCCTGTCGGTGGGTCCCCACTCCGGGCCCACCTGGCTGGTGGTGGGCGACGCCGGTGGGACCATCAACCCGTTCAACGGGGAGGGCATCGCCTACGCCTACGAGTCGGGTCGTTTCGCCGCCGAGGCGGTGGACCTGGCCCTGTCCTCGGGCGACGGTATGGCGCTGTCCACCTACGAGCAGCGGCTCCAGGACGAGTACGCCCTGTACTACCGGGTGGCCCGGGCCTTCGTGCGGGTCATCGGCCACCCCGAGCTGATGAAGGTGCTGGTGACCACCGGTATGCGCAGCCGCAGCCTGATGGAGTGGGTGTTGCGGATCATGGCCAACATCCTGCGCCCCGACGAGCTCGGCCCGGCCGAGGCGGCCTACCGGGCCCTGGTCAAGCTGTCCCGCCTGGTCCCCGAAGCGGCGTAGCGGTCCGCCGGCGCCCCTCGCCGGCATCCGGTCACAGCGGCCACCGCCGGCTCTGGCGGTGGCATCCGGCGCCGGCCCACGGCGGAGGGGTCAGCTGGCGACGGCGGCGGAGGCGTACGCCCGGGCGAACGCCTCCACGGTGCGCTCGAAGTCCTCGTCGGTGTGGGCCAGGCTGGGGAACATCACCTCATAGGCGCCGGGGGCGATGGCCACGCCCCGCTCGAGCAGACCGTGCATGACCCCGGGATACAGGCCCGTCCCGGCCGAGCGGACCGAGCCCTCGTAGTCGGCCACCGGGGAGTCGGAGAAGAAGAAGCCGACCAGAGGGCCGGCCACCGGCACCTGCACCCCGGGACCGAGCACGCCGGACAGGCCGGCGGCCAGCCTCCCGACCCGGGTCGACAGCTCGGTGTAAGCGGAGCGGTCCAGCTCGGCCAGCACCGCCAGTCCGGCCGCGGTGGCCAGGGGGTTCCCTGCGAGGGTGCCGGCCTGGTACACCGGTCCGACCGGCGCCAGCTGCTCCATCACGTCCCGCCGGCCTCCGAACGCAGCGAGGGGCAGGCCCCCGCCGATCACCTTCCCGAAACACCACAGGTCGGGTCGGACCCCGAACACCTCGACCGCCCCGCCGTAGGCCAGGCGGAAGCCGGTGATGACCTCGTCGAATATCAGGAGCGCCCCGACCCGGTCGCATTCGGCGCGCAGCCCCTCCAGGAAACCGGGCTGCGGGGGCACCAGACCCATGTTGGCGGCGACCGGCTCGACGATCACGCAGGCCACGTCGTCCGACAGCTCCGGCACCTGGTTGTAGGGGACCACCAGGGTGTCGGCCACCGCGGCACGGGTGACCCCCGCCGAGGCTGGCAGGCCGAGGGTGGCCACCCCGCTGCCGCCCCCGGCCAGGAGCCCGTCGCTGTGACCGTGGTAGCAACCCGAGAAGAGCACCACCCGGTCCCGGCCGGTCGCCCCCCGGGCTAGGCGTACCGCCGACATGGCGGCCTCGGTGCCGCTGCTCACCAGGCGCACCTCGTCGCATCCGGGGACCCGCTCGGCGATGACCTCGGCCAGCACGACCTCCCGCTCCGTCGGGGCACCGAAGGACGTGCCCGACCCGGCTGCGGCCCGTATGGCCTCCACCACCCTGGGGTCGGCGTGGCCGAGTATCGACGCTCCGTAGGACTGGACGTAGTCGACGTAGCAGTTGCCGTCCACGTCCCACACATGGGCCCCGGCGCCCCTGTCCACGAAGTACGGGGTGCCTCCGACCGACCGGAAGGCCCGCACCGGGGAGTTGACCCCGCCCGGTATGAAGGTCTGGGCCCGGGCGAACAGCTGCTCGGAGCGGCCCTGGTCAAGCATTGAGCAGCTCCGCCAACTCGGCGGCCAGGTAGGTGAGGATCAGGTCGGCCCCGGCCCGCTTGATGGCCACGGTGTGCTCGAGACCGACGGCGGCCCCGTCGATCCAGCCCCGCTCTGCGGCCGCCTTGATCATCGAGTACTCGCCGCTGACGTGGTACGCGGCCACGGGCACGTCCACCCGGGCCCGGGCCGCGGCGATCACGTCCAGGTAGGCCAGCGCCGGCTTCACCATCACCAGATCGGCACCCTCCGCCACGTCCAGGTCGATCTCCCTCAGGGCCTCCCGGACGTTACGGGGGTCCTGCTGGTAGCTCTTGCGGTCGCCCCCGCCGGCGATGCACACGTCCACGGCGTCGCGGAACGGGCCGTACAGGGCCGAGGCGTACTTGGCGGCGTAGGCCAGGATGGACACGTCGCTGAACCCGCCCTGGTCGAGCGCGGCGCGAATGGCGGCCACTTGGCCGTCCATCATCCCTGACGGGGCCACCACGTCCGCCCCGGCCCGGGCCTGGGCCTGGGCCACCGCCCGGTAACGGTCTAGGGTCAGGTCGTTGTCCACCTCGCCCCGGGAGTCGAGGATCCCGCAGTGGCCATGGTCGGTGTACTCGTCCAGGCACAGGTCGGCGATGAGCACCATCTCACCTTGCAGCTCGTCGGCCAGGCGGCCCAGCGCCATCTGGACGATCCCGTCCGGATCGGACGCGCCGCTGCCGGTGGGATCCTTGCGTTCCGGCACGCCGAACAGCACCAGGGCCGGGACCCCGAGCGAGCACAGCCGGCGGGCCTCCTTCACCAGGCTTTCCACCGTGTGCTGGACCACCCCCGGCAGCGATGCGATGGGCTGGGGGCTGTCGATCCCCTCCCGCACGAACAGCGGGGCGATCAGGTCGGAGGGCCGGAGCGTGGTCTCGGCCACCATGTCCCGGAGCCGGGGGTGACGGCGCAGCCGGCGCATTCTCACATCGGGAAAGGCCACCCCCTGAGGCTACCTGCCACCTCCCCTCCAAACCTACAAGTGGACTTGCAGGTTTACTGGATATAGTTGTACACTGTCGATGTAGTCACAGAGCAAGATACGTAGAAAGGGAGTGGGTCGAAAATGTTGATGCGCACTGATCCGTTCCGGGAGTTGGACCGGTTGACCTCGCAGGTGTTCGGCACCCCGGCGCGGCCGGCCGCCATGCCTATAGATGCGTTCCGGTCGGGCGACATGTTCGTGGTGGAGTTCGACCTGCCCGGCGTGACAGCCGAGTCGATCGACCTCACCGTGGAGCGCAACGTGTTGACCGTGCACGCCAAGAGAGAGCGCCACAGCGCCGAGGCGGCGGAGCTGATCGTGGCCGAGCGGCCGTTCGGCACCTTCAGCCGTCAGCTGTTCCTGGGCGAGACCCTCGACACCGAGCACATCTCCGCCAAGTACGCCGACGGGGTTCTGCGGCTGGAGATCCCCGTGGCCGAGCAGGCGAAGCCGCGCAAGGTGACCATCCAGGGCAGCGAGTCGCAGCACGCCATCACGGTCTGACGGCCGGCTCGGCCGGCGGAAACTCGGAGAGGTGGGCGGCAGGTCCGCCCACCTCTCTGCATCGGAGGGATCCCATGCTCAATGACATGTCGAGCCTGCCCATCGACGACCACCACGCCCCTCTCTACACGGTCGGGCAGGTGTCGTCCATGCTGGACGTGCAGCCGGCCTTCCTGCGCCGGCTCGACACCGAGAATCTGGTGTGCCCGGAGCGTTCCGGCGGAGGTCAGCGGCGCTACACCCGGGCCGAGATCGGCCTGGTCCAGCGGGTCAACCAGCTGGCCGGTGAGGGTTTGACGCTGGCCGGGATCAAGCGCCTGCTCGTGCTCGAAGCCGAGGTGGAGAGGCTGAGAGCAGAGGTCAGGAGGCTGCAAACAGAATCCGGGCCGGTGCCCGAACCGCAGGCCTAGCCATTAGGCCCGGCCCCCGGCCGACCGGGGCTGGCCCGGCCACTCCGGCCCCGCTGCGGGTAAGGCCGAGAGGTGCCCTTTCAGCCCTGAGGCGGCAACAACACACCCCCTCGACCCCGCCCGGCCGCCAGCACACTCGCGCCCAGACCCCAGACCCAGCCGAGAGGTGCACTTTCTGCCCTGAGGCGGCAACAACACACCCCTCGACCCGACCCGGCGCCAGCGCACTCGAGGTCAGAGGCCGGCCAGGCGGCCTGCCAGCTCCATCGCATAGACGAACACCGCTCCGAAATCGGTGGTGGCCCCCTCGTAGTGGCCGTACAGCTCCATGCTCACCATCCCGACCAGGGAGGTCCACGCCACCAGCGTCCCCACGAGAAGCTCCGACGGCACGGTCGGCAGCAGGGCGTCTCGCAGCGGGGCCAGCACGGTGTCGAGGCCCGGTGGGACGCCCGGGAGCGGGGCCCCAGCCGACCCGGGCCCAGCCCCAGCCGACCCGGGCCCAGCCCCAGCCCCGACCGACCCGGGGGCGGTCCCAGCCGACCCGGGCGCAGCCCCAGCCCCGACCGACCCGGGGGCGGTCCCAGCCGACCGGGGCAGGACGGCCCCAGCCCCGGCCCCGCCGCCGGCGTCCAGCACGATCCGGCAGACCACCCGTACGACTTCGGCGGCAGGCTCGACGGTGGTGTCAGGGGCGGCGTAGCCGGGCACCGGCGAGCCGTAGAGAAGGGCCCAGCGGCGGGGGGCGGCCGCCGCCCAGGAGCGCACCTCCGAGCACACGGCCAGCCACCGGGCCCTGGGGGCGGCACCCGCCTGCTCGGCCCGGGCGTCCGCCTCGGCGGCCGCCGCGCCCAGCGCCTGGTAGGACTCCACGATGAGGGTGGTCAGCAGCGAGTCCCGGGACGGGAAGTAGCGGTACAGGGCCGAGGGAGCCATCCCCAGCCGTCGGGCCACGGCCCGGAGGGAGAGGTCCGCCGCCCCGGCATCGTCGAGCTCGGCCCGGGCGGCGTCGAGGATCTCCCCGGAGATGGCGGCCCGCACCCGGTCCCGGGCCCGGCGGGCTGCCGACGGGGCGGACTGCGGTTCCGGACTGGCCATACGGCCAGCCTAGCCACCCCGAGAACACTAACCCTTGACGAGAACGCTGTTCACACCTACGATCAATGTTCGCAGCGAGCAGCGAGCAGCGAGCAGCGAGCAGCGAGCAGCCAACAGCCAGCAGCCAACAGCCGTCACCACCACCCAACCCTCACCAAGGAGTCGACCATGGCAGACGTCCACTACAAGCGGCCCGACTGGTTCACCCGCAACGTCTTCAACCGGGCCGTGGCCGGGCTGACCGGCCTGGGGGTCAGCGTGTGGGGATCCCGGGTGCTGGAGGTCAAGGGCCGCCGGTCGGGACTGGCCCGGCGCACGCCGGTCAACCTCCTGCACCTCGACGGCACCGACTACCTGGTGTCACCTCGGGGCGAGACCGAGTGGGTCCGCAACGTACGGGCCGCCGGCGGCAGGTTCGACCTGATCAAAGGCCGCCGCCGCCATCCGGTCACCGCCGAGGAGGTGGCCGACGCCGACAAGCCGGCCATCCTGCGGGCCTATCTGCGGCGCTGGAAGTTCGAGGTCGGCATGTTCTTCGAAGGGGTCGGCCCCGACTCGACCGACGAGCAGCTCCGGGCCGTCGCCGGGAACCATCCGGTGTTCCGGTTGCTAGCGGTGTAGAACCGACACCACCGCGTCGACCAGCCCGTCCACCGACGCCGAGTCGGCCACCGCCGTCACCGCCAGCCCGGCGGCCCGGGCGGTGTCGGCGGTGACCGGCCCGATGCACACCACCACCGGCGGGACGGCGGCCGGGCCGTAGGAGGCCAGGAAGCCGGTCACCGTCGACGAGGCGCTGAAGCACACCGCGTCGGCGGATCCCACCTCGGCCCGCACGCCGTCGTCGGCGGGGGCGGGGACGGTCCGGTAGGCCTCCACCAGGTCGACCTGCCACCCCTTGCCGGCCAGGCCGTCGACCAGCACCTCCCGGCCCTCGGCGGCCCGGGGGAACAGCACCCGCCGCTCCGACGGGGCCATCCCGAACGGGTCGGAGCTGTGGGGGGCGGGGAACGCGGCCAGCAGGCCGGCCGCCTCCTGGCGTTCCGGCACCAGGTCGGCGACCAGCCGGTAATGCTGCAGGGCGGCGGCGGTGGCCGGCCCGACGGCGGCCAGGGACACGCCGCCCAGCCGGCGGGCGTCGGGCACCCGGGCCATGAGGGCGTCCACCGCGTTGGCCGACGTGAACACGATCCAGCGGTAGGCCCCGGCCCGCAGCGCCGCCGCGGCCCGATCCAGGCCGGCACCCCCGTCGCCGGGCGGGTCGATGCGGATGGTGGGCGCCTCCACCACCCGGGCCCCCAGTGCCCCCAGGCGCCGGGCCAGTTCCGACGCCTGGGCCCGGGCCCGGGTCACCACCACCCGGCGGCCGAACAACGGGCGGGTCTCGTACCAGTCCAGGTCCAGGCCGGCCACCGCCCCGATGACCATGGTCACCGGCGGGTCCAGCGGGGTGTCGGCCAGCTGGTCCAGGCGGACCCGCACCGTCACCTGCTCGGGCCGGGTCCCCCAGTGCACGGCGGCCACCGGGGTGGCCGGGTCCAGGCCGCCGGCGATCAACCGTTCGGCGATGCGGCGCCGGTGGGTCACCCCCATCAGCACCACGATGCTCCCGCCGGCCGCGGCCAGAGCCTCCCAGTTGGTCTCCCGGTCCACGGCGTGGCGGCTGTGGCCGGTCACCACCGTGAACGACGTGGCCAGGCCCCGGTGGGTCACCGGCACCCCGGCGTACGCCGGCACCGCCACCGCCGAGGTGACGCCCGGTACCACCTCGAACGGCACGCCGGCGGCCCTCAGGGCCAGGGCCTCCTCCCCTCCCCGGCCGAACACGAAAGGGTCCCCGCCCTTGAGCCGCACCACGCTCCGGCCGGCCCGGCCCTCGGCGACCAGCAGGTCGTTGATCTCCTCCTGGCGGACCGGTCCACCCGGGGCCTTGCCCACGTCGATCAGCCGGGCGGCGGCCGGCGCGCCCGACAGGATGCGGGCGTCGGCCAGCCGGTCGTGCACCACCACCTCGGCGCCGGCCAGGATCTGGGCCGCCCGCACGGTCATCAGCCCCGGGTCGCCGGGGCCGGCCCCCACCAGGTAGACGGTCACGGCAGGACGGTACCGGCCTCGGCCATGACCGCCCGGCCCCCGGCCGCCAGCAGCTCGTCCGCCAGCCCGGCGCCGAGCTCCCGGGCCGACTCCGCCGGGCCGGTGGCCGCCGAGCGCAGCATGATCCGGCCGTCCAGGGAAGCGAGCAGGGCTTCCACCCGCAGGTCACCGTCGGGGCCCACGGTGGCGTGGGCCCCGACCGGCAGGTCGCAGCCGCCACCCAGCCGGGCCAGGTAGGCGCGCTCGGCGGTCACACACAGCCGGGCGGGGCCGTCGTCGATGGCACCCAGCAGGCCGGCGGTGGCCCGGTCGGCGGCCCGGCATTCGACGGCGATGGCCCCCTGGGCCACCTGGGGCAGCATGAGGGCCGGGTCCAGCACCTCCGCCACCGGGGGGGCCAGCCCCAGCCGGTCCAGCGCGGCGGCGGCCATCACGATGGCCCCGCCGGGAGGGATGCGCTCCAGCCGGGTGGCGATGTTGCCCCGCAGGCTGGCGAAGGTCAGATC
>DASSZD010000170.1:0-29443 GCA_035702985.1 Acidimicrobiales bacterium | reverse complement strand
GGCTTTCCTCGCAACGAGTGAGACCAGCATCCCCATGGTGAACTCTCACAACCCCCCACCCCCAGCCCGCTCAGCCGCCGCCGGGCGACAAGCGCGTTCGGCGACAGACACCTCCGTCACCACCGCACGCTCGGCGCGCATTACCACCCGTTCGAGCGCCCACCCACGAGCCGGTTCCCTCGCCCATATCGCGACCCCCCGCTTGACCAGGACTTTTGTCCGAGGAGAGCTTGGCTTGGTCGGGTCGAGAAGAGGATGGAGCGAGCGACGGGAATCGAACCCGCGTTCTCAGCTTGGGAAGCTGATGTTCTGCCTCTGAACTACGCTCGCGTGGCGGAGGGCCACTGTAGCCGACCGGCTCGGGGTGGCACCCAGCGGGCGAAAACGGTTAACCGGCGCGGGTACCGCCGAGATCCCTGTAGCAGCAGTTACGGTGTCGCGCCGGCCTGTAACAGAGGGTCAGCCGGCCGCCCCGTCGGCGGCCCGGGGAGCCTGGGACTTCGCCTGGGCGGGCGGCTCCGGCGGTCTGAACATGTTGAGCAGCTCGATCGGGATCGGGAAGATCAGGGTCGAGTTCCGCTCGGTGGCCACCTCGGCCAGGGTCTGCAGGGTCCGCAGCTGGAGAGCGCCGGGACTCTCGGTCAGCTTGTCGGCCGCCTCGGCCAGTTCGGTGCTGGCCTGCAGCTCGCCGCTGGCGGCGATGACCTTGGCCCGCCGCTCCCGCTCGGCCTCCGCCTGGCGGGCCATGGCCCGCAGCAGCTCGGGCGGGAGGGTCACGTCCCGTATCTCGACCTGGCGGACCTCCACGCCCCATTCGGCCGTGCTGCGGGCGATGGTGGTGCGCAGCTCGGAGTTGACGTCCTCCCGGTGGGCCAGGAGGCTGTCGAGCTCGTACCGGCCGATGATGGACCGGAGGCTGGTCATGGCGATGCGCTGGCTGGCGAAGCGGAAGTTGTCCACCCCGATCACCGCCCGCACCGGGTCCACCACCTGGAAATACACCACGGCGTCCACCGCGATGGTCACGTTGTCCTTGGTGATGACCGACTGGGAGGGGATGTCCACGACCTCAACCCTCAGGTTGACCTTCACCACCTTGTCCACGATGGGGATGCGGAAGACCAGCCCCGGGCCCCGGGCCTCACCGATGACCCGGCCGAACCGGAAGAACACCGCCCTTTGATACTCCGGGATGACCACGAACACACTACGAGCCAACACCACCAGGACGACCAGCACAACCACCACGGCCGCCACCACCGCTCCCACCCCCGGCCCGGTCCCGCCCCCGCTCGCATAGGCCAAGATGTGCACGAAGGGAGTATCCCGCATCCCGACCCGGCCCGCACGGCCGGCTCAGCCCCAGCGTTAGCTGAAAACTTGCCAAAAGTCCGCACACCCTCCAGAATGTTCCGCTAAGGTTTTGACATCGGCGATGCAGAGGGGCATTTACACAGACCCACGTCATAGCTTGAACATCCTCTGATTGGTCAAGGTATGGTTAGGCACCTGGAGTGGGAACCCGCCACCTACTCCAGGAGAGCGGTTCCGAGATCCGCCGCTTGGGCCGCTCCGCCGATGGCGCCCCCTAGGGGGCGCCATCGGTGTTTCTGGGCCCCGGTCGCCGCCCCCGCTGACGGTCAGACGGCCCCCTCCTCGGACATGCGGGCGATGTCGTCGGGGCTGTAGCCCAGCTCCGCCAGGATCTCCTCGGTGTGCTGGCCCAGCTCCGGGGCCACGGCGCCGCTACGGGCCGGGGTGTGGCTGAACCGCACCGGTGACGCCACCACATCGGCGGGGCCGTCGGGGGTGTCCACCCGGGCCAGGTAGCCGTTGTCCCAGACCCCCGGGTCGGCCGCCACCTGGGCGTAGTCACGCACCGGGGCGTGGCGGATACCGGCCTCGGTCAGCACCCGGCACCACTCCGAGGTGGTCCGCCCGGCGAAGGCCGGGTCGAGCTCACGGTAGAGCCGGACCTTGTCCTCCTCGCTGTAGAACGGCTGCGGGAACAGCTCCGCCAGATCCGGACGGCCCACCACCTCGAAGAACTTCCGGCGGAGGCGGCCGGTCACCCCGACAATGGCCACCCACCCGTCGACGGTGGGGAACAGCGAATACAGCCCCGGTATCAAACTGTGGCCCCGGTTGGCCCGGCCCGGGTTGCGGCCGGTGAGCAGGTAGGCGGTGTACTCGCTGGCCTGGGCCCAGATCTGACCGCCCACCAGGGAGGTGTCCACCCGCTGGCCCCGCCCGGTCCGGCCCCGGGCCAGGAGGGCGGCCAGGATGCCGGCCACCAGGTTCTGGGAGGCGATGTGGTCGGCGATGGTGGCCCCCACCGGGGTGGGATGCTGGCCGTCCCCGCCGGTGGTGGCCACCAGCCCGCCGGCCGCCTGGGCGGCCAGGTCGGCCCCTTCCCGGCTGGCGTCGGTGCCCACCGGCCCGAAGGCGGAGCCGGCGGCGTAGACGATGCCGGGGTTCACCTCCGCCAGTGCCTCGTAGCCGAGGCCCCATTCCTCCATGGTCCCGGGCTTGAAGTTGGTTATGACCACGTCGGAGGTGGCCGCCAGCCGGAGGAACGCCTCCTTGCCCGACCGGGTCCGCAGGTCGAGCGTGAGGCTGCGCTTACCCCGGTTGCAGCCGATGAAGTAGGCGGAGCGAGGGTCGTCCGGCCCGAGGGGCAGCCAGCGGCTGTGGTCGCCGAAGCGGGGCAGTTCCACCTTGACCACCTCGGCGCCCCAGTCCCCCAGCGTGGCCGCCGCCTGAGGGCCTTGGACCAAGAGGCCGGCCTCGATCACCTTCACACCGTCCAACGCTCCCATGGGAGGGCACCCTAGATCGTGGCGCTGGCGGCGGCTCCCGGCCCGGCGGCGCCGCCGCACGAGGACGGGTTCGCCGTCAGCGGCGCAGCCGGTTGTAGCGGGACAGGGCCTCCTCCCGCTCGGCGGCGTGGTCGACCAGCGGTTCCGGGTAGGGATCGGCCCCCCCGTCGAGGAGGGACCGGCCGGCTTTCCACGGCTCGTGGATCTCCCCCGCACCCAGGTGCCGCAATTCCGGAACCCACCGGCGGACGTAGTCGCCGTCGGGGTCGAACTTCTTGCCCTGGGTGACCGGGTTGAACACCCGGAAGAAGGGGGCGGCGTCGGTACCGGAGCCGGCCACCCACTGCCAGTTGATCTGGTTGGAGGCCAGGTCGCCGTCCACCAGGTGCCGCATGAACCATCGGGCTCCCCGGCTCCAGTCCACATGCAGATCCTTGACCAGAAAGCTGGCCACGATCATGCGCACCCGGTTGTGAACGAAACCTTCGGCCAGCAGCTGGCGCATGCCGGCGTCGACGATCGGGTAGCCGGTGCGGCCCTCGGTCCACACCTCGAACCGGCGGTCGGCGACGGCGCCCCGGTCGACCTGGAAGGCCCGCCACTCCGGCCGGTAGCTGCGGTGGGCGGCGTCGGGACGGTGGTGGAGCACGTCGGCGTAGAACTCCCGCCAGCACAACTCGCTCTCGTAGGTCCGGTGAGACGGGTTGCGCCGGTCGAGGCGGGCCAGGACCTGCCGGGGGTGCAGGCAGCCGAAGCGGAGATAGGCCGACAACCGGGAGGTGGTGTCCAGGTCCGGGCGGTTGCGCTCATCGCCGTAGCGGTCGGCACCGGATCGCAGGAACTGGTCCAGCCGGCGGTGGGCCGCCTCCTCCCCCGGTTCGGGCAGATCGGCGGCCCCGTCGGCCAGGTCCGGGCGGCCGTCGCTGTCCAGCCCGGCAGTGGTCACCCGGTCGAGGCGGTGGCGGCGGGAGGGGTCGGCCCAGCCGTGGTCACGCCACGCCCGGTAGAAGGGGGTGAACACCTGGAACGGACCCCCGGAGCTGCTGTGCAGGACTCCCGGCGGAACGGCGTAGGGCGAGTCGACCACCCGGCACTCGACGCCGTGTTCCGACAAGCGGTCTGCCACTTCTGCGTCCCGGGTCGACCCGTAGGGCCCGAAGTCCCCGGTGAGGAACACCGCCCGGGCGTCGCACCGGGCCGCCACTTCCGCCACGACCTCCGGCGGCCGGCCCCGGCGGCACACGAGCTGGCGACCCAGCGACCGGTCCAGGGCGGACACGCAGCCGGCCAGGAAGGCCAGCCGGTTGGCGCCGGAGGACCGCACGAGGGCCTGGTCCCACACGAACAGCGGCACCACCCGGTCAAATTCCGACAGCGCCGCCGACAGCGCCGGGTGGTCGGAGAGACGGAGATCCCTCCGGAACCACATCACCGCGGTGCCCCCGCTGCCATCCCGGGAAGAAGTCATCTGCTCCCCATCATTTTAGCACTAAAATCACGGACGTGGAGGAGCCCGGGTACCTGACCATCGAGGAGACGGCATCCCGGCTGGGCCTGCACTACATGACCGTGTACCGCTACGTCCGGATAGGCCGGCTCCCGGCGGAGTACCGCCAGGGTCGCTGGCAGATCAGCTCCGAGGTAGTTACCCAGGTGGCGGCCGGGGCACACCCGAAACCGGAACCCACCAGCGGCGCCGGCCGCGATCCGGTCGGTCGGCTGCTGGACCGCCTGGTGGCCGGCGACGGGCCGGGGTCGTGGTCGATCGTCGAGGCGGCCCTGACGGCCGGCTCCCCTTCCCGGATCTACACCGAGCTGCTGGCCCCGGCCCTGCGCACGTTGGGCGAGGAGTGGGCGGCCGGGCGGTACTCCGTCGCCGACGAGCACCGGGCCACGACGGTCGCTCTGGGAATTGTCGGCCGGCTGGGCCCGCTGTTCCGAAGAAGAGGTCGGCGCCGGCCCGGCCAGGTCCTCCTGGCCGGCGTGGAGGGCGACAGCCACGCCATCCCCTTGACGATGGTCGCCGACTCGTTGACGGCAGGAGGTTTCGAAGTGATACATCTCGGCGCGGACGTGCCGACGACCGAGCTGGTGGCGGTCGCCGCCGCGAACC
The DNA here is from genome assembly GCA_035702985.1 of Acidimicrobiales bacterium. Taxonomy (GTDB): domain Bacteria; phylum Actinomycetota; class Acidimicrobiia; order Acidimicrobiales; family Palsa-688; genus JAKAXG01. The sequence goes on along the minus strand of DASSZD010000170.1, from coordinate 24,511 downwards.
CGGGGTTGCGCTCGGTCGGGCTCAGCGCCGGCACCGACGCCTCGGCCGAGCGGGCGGCGGCGGCCATAGCCGGCCTCCGGGAACGGGTCGGCGGTCTGCGGGTGGTGGTGGGCGGCCCGGCGGTGACCGGCGAGCAGGCCGCCCGAGCTCTGGGCGCCGACGGGTGGGCGGCCGACGCCGTCGCCGCCGTCGAGGTGATCGCCTCGATGGGTGGTCACCGGTGACGGCCGCGGCGCGGCCGAGGGCGGCGGTCGTCGGTTCCGGGGTGGCCGGCCTGACCGCCGCCTACATACTCCAGCGGCGTTTCGACGTCACCCTGTTCGAGGCGGACGACCGGCTGGGAGGGCACGCCCACACCCACGAGGTGGTCGCCCCCGACGCCGGGCTCATGCGGGTGGACAGCGGGTTCATCGTCCACAACCGGGTCACCTACCCGAACCTCATCCGCCTGTTCGCCGAGTTGAAGGTGGCCACCCAGCCGACGGACATGAGCATGTCGGTGCGCTGCGACGGGTGCGGCCTGGAGTACGCCGGGGCCTGCGGCCTCGGAGGGGTGTTCGCCCAGGCAGGAGCGGCGACCCGCCCGGCCTTTCTCCGCATGCTGTTCGAGATCAACCGGTTCCACCGCCATGCCCGCCGGGTCCTCGCCACCGTCGACGCCGAGACGACGCTCGGCCGGTTTCTGCGGCAGGGCGGCTACTCCGGGTATTTCACCAGTCACTTCATGATCCCCGTCGTCTCCGCCGTGTGGTCGGCCGCCCCCGAAACCGCCCTGCAGTACCCGGCCCGCTACCTGTTCACCTTCCTGGCCAACCATGGGATGCTCTCGGTCAAAGGGTCGCATCAGTGGTACTCGATGGTGGGGGGATCCCGGACCTACGTGGAGGCTGTAGCCAAGAACCTGGGCGCGGTGAGGTGTTCAACACCGGTGCGGGCGGTGCGCCGGCTCGGGGACCGCTCGGGGGTGGTGGTCACCGGCCCGTCGGGTGACGAGACCTTCGACGCCGCGGTCATCGCCACCCATCCGCAGACCGCCCTGGCCATGCTGGCCTCCCCGACCGGTGCCGAAACCAGGGCCCTGGGCCGGTTCGGGTACTCGCCCAACCGTACCGTGCTCCATACCGACGCCGGGGTCCTGCCCCGCAGCTCCCGGGCCCGGGCGTCCTGGAACTACCTGCTGCCGTCGTGCTCGGCCCCGGGCGACCGGGTGCTCGTCTCCTACGACATGAACCGGCTGCAGCGTCTGCCCAGCGCCGAGCCCTACGTCGTCACCTTGAACGCCAACGACCGGGTGGCCCCCGAGCGGGTTATAGCGGCCATGGACTACGAGCACCCGATCTACACCCCGGCCTCGGTGGCGGCTCAGGCCCTCCTGCCCGGGCTGAACGACGGGCTGATCGCCTTCGCCGGCGCCTACCACGGCTGGGGGTTCCACGAAGACGGGTGCCGGTCCGGGGTGGCGGCGGCGGCATCGTTGGGGGTGGACTGGTGACGGTGCGACCATGTTGAGCGCGCTGCCGGCCATCTACGACGTCACCGTCGGCCACACCCGCCGCCGGCCGGTGCCCAACTCGTTCCGCTACCGCAGCGCCATGTGGATGTTCGACCTCGACCACCCGCCCCGGCTGCCGGGACCCCTGCGACACCTGGCCCGGTTCGACCCCGCCGATCACCTCGACGTGGTCGGCCCGCTGCGGGACCGGGGCCTGGACGTGGCCCGGGTGGTGGTGCTGACCAACCTGCGCTTCTTGGGCTACGTGTTCAACCCCATCTCCGTGTACTGGTGCTACGACCGTTCCGGCCGCCTGGTCGCCGACGTGGCCGAGGTGCACAACACATACGGAGGGCGCATCTCCTACGAACTACCTGTGGGTCCCGACGGAGAGGAGGTGGCCGCCCAGGTGAGCAAGCAGATGTACGTATCGCCGTTCTATCCAGTCGACGGCTCGTACCGGATCCGGATCTCCCCGCCCGGGCCGACCATCACGGTGGCCGTGGACCTGCACCGCCCGGACGACGAGCCGTTCCGGGCCGGGTTGGCCGGCCGCCGCCGGCCGGTCAACATCAGAAACGTCGTGCGCAGCCTGCTCGTATTCCCCCTCGGCCCCGTCCGGGTCCGGGCCCTGATCCAGTGGCAGGGGATCCGGCTGTGGTTGAGAGGTCTGGAGGTACAACCCCGATGAGCATCCTGGAACGGGTGGAGCGGCCCGGGCCCGACCGCCCGGTGCCGTCCGAGCCGTCCGTGGATTTCGACCGCTGGCCGGCGATGCGCCCGCCCCAGCCGGCGCCCCGGCGGGCCGCCGTGGCCCGCACGCTGCTACGCCGGGTTGCGAACCGGACCGGGGTGCGCGTCGACCTTCCCGACGGGCGGTCCTTCGGCCCTGCCCACGGCCCGGCCATCGAGATCGTCCGGCCCGGGGCGTTCTTCTCCCGGGTGGGACGGTCAGGCAAGATCGGCTTCGGCGAGGCCTACATGGCCGGGGACTGGGAGACCACCGACCTGGCCGCTGTGCTGGAGCGCATGGCCCGCCAGATACGGACCCTGGTCCCGCCCCGGCTGCAGTGGGTCCGCCGGTTCTACGAGCCGCGCCCGCCGGCCGAGGAGGACAACGACCCCCACGGCTCGCGCCGCAACATCGCCCGCCACTACGACCTGTCCAACGATCTGTTCGGCCTGTTCCTGGACCCCTCGATGACCTACTCCTCGGCCCTGTTCGAGCAGCCGGGGGACACCCTGGCCGTGGCGCAGGCCCGCAAGATCGAGCGGCTGCTCGACGGTGCCCGGGTGGGTCCCGGCTCCTCGGTGCTGGAGATCGGCACCGGGTGGGGGGAGATGGCCATCCGGGCCGCCCGGCGGGGGGCCCGGGTCACCACCCTCACCCTGTCACAGGAACAGGCCGAACTGGCCCGCCGGCGTATAGCCGCCGAGGGCCTCGACCGCTCGGTGGAGGTGCTGATCCGGGACTACCGGGAGTCGACCGGGTCCTATGACGCGGTGCTGAGCGTGGAGATGATCGAGGCCGTCGGCGAGCGCTGGTGGCCGGCCTACTTCCGGACCCTCGAGGAGCGGCTGGCTCCCGGCGGCCGCATCGGCCTGCAGTCGATCCTGATGCGCCACAACGGGATGGTGGCCGCCCGCAACTCCTGGACCTGGATCCACAAGTACATCTTCCCGGGCGGGATCATCCCGTCCGTGGAGGCCATCGACTCCACCCTGGCCGCCCACACCGGGCTGCGAACGGTTGAGCGGTTCCACTTCGGCCTGTCCTATGCCGAGACCCTGCGCCTGTGGCGGGAGCGTTTCGACTCCGAGGCAGCGGCGGTGGCCCGGCTGGGATTCGACCGGACGTTCCGGCGCATGTGGGACTTCTACCTGGCCTACTCGGAGGCAGGCTTCCGTTCCGGCTATCTCGACGTGGCCCAGTACGTGTTCGAGAGGGCCGGCCGATGAGCCCTACAGGCGGACTGGCCCGAGCCGTCACCTCCTACCTGCACGACCTGTTCGGCACCGCCCTGCCGGTGCGCATCCGGGCCTGGGACGGATCGGAATCGGGCCCGCCGGACGCCACGGTGGTGGTGCTGCGCTCTCCCGACGCCCTGCGCTACCTGCTGTGGTCGCCGGGGGAGCTGGGCCTGGCCCGGGCCTACGTGACCGGGTCGCTGGATGTGGAAGGCGACCTGGAGACCGGGCTGTCGCGGGTGCTGGGCGCCGCCCGGGGCGGCGCTGTCAAGCTGAGCCCTTCCCGGGTGGCCCGCGGCGTGAAGCTGATGGCCGCCCTGGGCGGGCTGGGCCGGCCCCTGGCCCCGCCCCGGTCGGAGGCCCGGCCCCGGGGCCGGCGGCACAGCCTGAGCCGGGACGCCCAGGTGATCAGCCACCACTACGACCTGTCCAACGACTTCTACTCGCTGCTTCTCGACGGTTCCATGGCCTACTCCTGCGGCTACTGGACCGACGACCGTCCCGGCTACAGCCTGGCCGACGCCCAGCGGGACAAGCTGGACCTGATATGCCGCAAGCTGGCGCTGCGGCCCGGAGCCCGACTGCTCGATGTGGGCTGCGGCTGGGGGTCCCTGACGGTGCACGCGGCCAGGGAGTACGGCGCCTCGGTCACCGCCGTGACGGTGGCCGCCGAGCAGCAGGCTTTCGTGGCCGGGCGGCTGCGGGCCGAGGGGGTCGAGCACCTGGTCGATCTCCGCCGCTGCGATTACCGGCAGGTCCTGGCCGACCCCGGCGCCGGCTTCGACGCCGTCGCCGCCGTAGAGATGGGCGAGCACGTCGGCGACGGCAACTACCCGGCCTTCCTCGCCGGGCTGCACGCCAGCCTGGAGGAGGAGGGCCGCCTGCTGATCCAGGTGATGTCCCGGGGGGCCCGTAACCCCGGGGGAGGCCCCTTCATCGAGCGGTACATCGCCCCCGACATGCACATGCGCCCGGTCGGCCGCACCGTAGAGCTGCTGGAGGCCTGCGGATTCGAGGTGCGGGACGTCCACGCCATGCGGGAGCACTACGCCCGCACCATCCGGGCCTGGTCGGCTGAGATGGAGCGGCGCTGGGACGAGGTGGTGACCCTGATAGGCGAGGAGCAGGCCCGGGTGTGGAGGTTGTACCTGGCCGGCGGGGCACTTTCCTTCGCCCAGAACCGCATGGGGGTGGACCAGATCCTGTCGGTGCGACCCGGCCGGGAGGGGCGGGCCGGGATGCCCGCCACCCGGATCGGCTGGGAGCAGCCGGCGGCCGACCCGGTGGCCCCGGCCCGGGGACGGTGACGGCCTCGGGACCCGGTGGGAGCGGGTGAGCGACTTCGCCGCCACCCGGTTCCTGACCGGCATGGCCCTGTCGGCCGCCGTGTCCGCCGCTCTGTTCGCGGCCACCTGGTTGGTGGCCCGGCGGGCGGGCCGCTGGAACGTGGTGGACGTGGTGTGGGGGCTGTCCTTCGTCGCCATTGGCGCCGCCTCCTTCGGCTGGTCGGCGGCCTCGACCGCCCGGCGGATCCTGGTCCTGGTCCTGGTGGCGGTATGGGGCCTGCGCCTGGCCGCCTATATCTGGTGGCGCAGCCGGGGCCGGGGGGAGGACCCCCGCTACGCCGCCATCATGAGCCGGGCCCGGGGCCCTCAGCCGGCGTACGCCCTGCGGGTGATATTCGCCCCGCAGGCGTTCCTGGCCTGGTTCGTGTCGCTGCCCGTCCAGGCGGCCATGTACGAGCGGACCGGCCCGGACCCGCTCACCTGGGTCGGAGTCGGGCTGTGGGCGGTGGGGCTGTTCTTCGAGGCGGTGGGCGACGCCCAGATGGCCCGCTTCCGCCGCGACCCGGCCAACCGGGGACGGGTCATGGACCGTGGTCTGTGGCGCTACACCCGCCACCCCAACTACTTCGGGGACGCCACCGTCTGGCTGGGCCTGTATCTCGTGGCGGCCTCCTGCTGGCAGGGGGCCGTTACGTTCCTGTCCCCGGTGGCCATGCTCTACTTCCTGTACTTCAAGAGCGGTAAGGGGCTGCTGGAGAAGGACCTGTCCGGTTCCAAGCCCGGCTACGCCGACTACGTACGGCGCACGTCCGGGTTCCTGCCGTTGCCGCCCCGGCGGCGGCCCGCCGGCTAGCTCTGCTCGGACGGTCGGGCCCGACGGGCCCGGCGTCGGCGCAGCACCACCACGGCGCCGACCGCCACGCCGGCGATGACCGCCGGTACCGCCAGCCGCACGGCCAGGGATCGACGACCGGCCTGCGCCCCGCCCACCGCCGGCAGATCCCGGAGGCGGTCACGGATGTCGGCCACGTCGATCTCGGGCAGCCGGACCTTCGCCGCCAGATCGGCCACATCCACGTCCGGCAGCCGGACCTTCGCGGCCAGATCGGCCACGTCCACGTCCGGCAGCCGCAGCCGGGACACCAGGTCCGACACGTCCACCTCGGGGCGGCGGAGGCGGGACGCCAGATCGGCCACGTCCACGTCCGGCAGCCGCAGCCGGGACGCCAGATCCTGCAACGACACTTCGGGCCGTGGTACGTCGGGTCGCGTCTCGGGCAGCCTCTCCTTCACGGTGGCCACCAGCTCGGCGACACCGGCCGGGATCCCCTCGGCCAGTCCAGCTGCTTCCCTGCCGATGGTGCTCGAAGCGATCATCACCTTGGCGTACCCCCGGCTCCCCCCCGGCTAACCACACGCACTCCAGGCGACCGGCTCCGGTCCCACCGTCCCGGAACTCCTTCCCAGGTCGACGACCGTGATCGACGGCGACTCCCGGGGTCAGCCGGCCCGGACGGCCAGCAGTACCGGGATTCGGCGGTCGGTCTTCTGCTGGTAGTCGGCGTAGGGCGGGAAGGCGGCCACCGCCCGCTTCCACCACTCCTCCCGCTCGTCGCCGTCCAGTTCCCGCACGGTCACGTCGAACGGCTCGGGACCGTCCTGGATGGTGGCGGCGGAGGGATCGGCGACCAGGTTGTGGTACCACACCGGGTGATCTGGGGCGCCGCCCACGGACGCCACCAGCGCGTACCGGCCCTCGTGCTCGACCCGCATCAAGGGCGACTTGCGCAGCTTCCCGCTCCGGCGACCGCGGGTGGTGAGGACGATCACCGGCAGCCCGGTATCACGCAGCGTGTTGGCCTCCCGGCCAGCCGAACGCTCGTAGGTCTCGACCTGCTCGCGGACCCATTGGACCGGGCTGGGCTCGTACTCACCGTCAAGAGGCATGCCCTACTGCATACCCCGCCGGGGGCCGGCCGGCCACCCACGATATGTGTCTGTATGGAACAAAAGGGTAGTTTGGCGGACGTTCCGATTCCCGGGACCGTCCCTAGAATGCCCGCCTCATGTTTCTCAGGAAGCTCTCAGCCGCCGAGCGGTTGAGCGTTCAGGTTGTGTGGGGAGGATTGACCGCATGGCCCTGATGTCCCCTGCCGTCGCGGCCCCCCGAGGCGCGGCCGGCCTGGCCACGGCCCGCCCGGGCAGGGCGGGACAGCTGAGCCGGGGCCACTTGTGGCAGGTGGACGTCGTGCGGCTGCTCACCTTCGGAGCGGTGATCGCGGTGCACTCCCTGGCCTTCACCGAGCAGCCCGACAACGTCCCGGCCGCCGGGGCCATGATGCTCCTGCAGTACGGCCGCGAGGTGTTCTTCAGCCTCACCGGGTTCGTGTTGATCTACTCCACCGCCGGCCGGCCGCTGCGCCTCGGGAAGTTCTGGGGCAAGCGCATCAGCTACGTGGTCGTGCCCTACGTGGCATGGAGCGCCATCTACTACGCCTACACCATCTGGGGGCCGGCCCACGCCCAGCCGTCACTGTCGGTGTTCGCCTCCGACCTCCTCTACGGGGGAGCCGAGTACCATCTGTACTTCCTGCTGGTCACCGTCCAGCTGTACCTGATGTTCCCGCTGATCCGCCGCTTCGCCTACCGCACCGCCGGTCGGGCCGTTCCGGTTCTGGCCGCGGTGACCGCCGCCAACCTGGCCCTGCTGGCGGTGCTCCAGTACGTGCCGGCCCCGGCTTCGGGTCCGGGGCTGTGGTTCTTCCAGCACGCCTACGAGCTGCTCCCGACCTACTCGATGTACGTCCTGGCCGGCTGCTACGCCGCCGTCCACCTGGAGCGGATCCAGCGGTTCGTGGACTCCCGCGGTCGCCTGCTGCTGGTGGCGGCCCTGGCGTCGGCGGCGGCCGCTCTCGGGGTGTACGCCCTGCAACTCCCGTTCATGGCCCCCCGGGCCGCCAACTCGGTGCTCCAGCCCGGCATGGCCCTGAGCTGCGTGGCCGCCCTGATCGCGGTCTACGTGGTCGGCTGCCGGTGGGCGGCCGGGCCCCGCCGGCACCAGGCGCTGATCGAGACGCTGTCCGACGCCTCGTTCGGTGTGTACCTGGCCCACCCCTTCGTGCTGCAGCTGCTCCTCGACGACGCCGGTTTCGCCAACGGCCACCAGGTGATGCCCGCCGTCCTGTGCACCGTGCTGGCCTTCGTGATCAGCGCCACCGGCGGCACGCTGATCTCGCTGGCGTTCCGCCGCACCCCCTTGTCCCTGGCCCTGACCGGGCGGCCCTGGCGGGCCGAGGTCAAGCGCCAGCCGTCCAACCCAGGTGCCCGTCCGGTCGTGAGCCTGCAGCCGGCGCTGGCGACCGCCGATCGGAGGGCCGCATGTTGAACGTGGCAGACCTGCTCGCATCCCGGATGACCTCACCCGGCCCGGCCCTCATCGAGGGGGCCACCGGCCTGGGCCTGACCTGGGCCGACGTGGCCGAACAGGCCGATCGGTGGGCGGTAGCCGAGCTCACCGGCCCGGTGGGCCTGGCCCTGGCCGACCCGGTGGCCATGGCCGCCAACTTCGTGGCCGCCCTGCACGCCGGGGTGGTGGTGGCCCCCCTGGACCCGGCCGCTCCCCCCGCCGACCAGGAAGCCCGCATAGCCCAGCTGGGGCTGCGGGCTCTGGTGGTGGAAGCGGGCGTGGACACCCCGGCCGGGGTGGAGATCTGGATCGCCGGGCGGCGGGAGCTGCGGCTGGTGGGGGGCCACGCCGGACCGATGCGGGCCCTGCCCGCCTCCCCGGCGTCGGTACGGGCCATCATGGCCAGCTCCGGGACCACCGGCGCCCCCAAGATCATCCCCCTGACCGAGTCCCAGCTGCTGGAGACGGCGGCCGGGGTGGCCCGCCACCTGGACCTCGGCCCGGCCGAACGCGGGTACTCCCCCCTCCCCCTGTTCCACATCAACGGGCTGGTCATCGGGGTGTTGTCGGCCCTGGTCGCCGACAGCAGCATCGTGTTGGAGCGGCAGTTCTCCCGCCGGTCGTTCTGGACCACCGTCGAGCAGCGGGGCGCCACCTGGCTCAACCTGGTCCCGGCCATCCTGGCCATCCTGGGCGCCAACGCCGACAGCGAGGAGTCCCGGCCCCGCCCCGGTATCCGGCTGGCCCGGTCGGCCTCGGCGCCCCTGCCGGCGTCGGTCCGGGAGCGCTTCGAGCGCCTCACCTGCATCCCGGTGGTCGAGACCTACGGCATGACCGAAGCGGCCAGCCAGATCACCGCCAATCCCACCGGCGCCGTCCGGGCCGGGTCGGTGGGGCTGCCGGTCGGGGTGGAGCTGAGGATCGTCGGCTCCGGCACCAACCCTCCCCCGCCGGGGGAGCACGGCCGGGTGCAGATCCGTGGCGGCCGGGTCACATCCTGGTACTGGAGCGCCCAGGACGGCGACGGGCGTCCGGGCTGGGCGTACCGTCACGCCGTCGACGACGACGGATGGCTCGACACCGGCGACATCGGCTGGACCGACGGTGACGGCTACCTCTACCTGGTCGGCCGGGACGGCGACGTCATCAACCGAGGCGGCGAGAAGGTCCAGCCCCGTGAGGTCGAGGAGGTGCTGCTCAGCGACCCGCGCGTCATCGCCGCGGTCGTGGTCGGCCGGCCCCACTCGACGGTGGGTGAGGAGCCGGTGGCCTACGTTCTGGCCACCGAGGCGGCGCTGGCCGCCACCGATGAGCTGACCGCCGACCTGCAGAACCTCTGCCAGACGTCGCTCAGCCGGTTCAAGCGTCCCGCCGAGATCATCATCTCCCGGTCCCTGCCGGCCGGCCCCACCGGGAAGGTGAGAAGGGCCGAGGTCCGGGCCATGACCCGGCGGCCGCTGGTGCGAACCGATCCCCCCGCCGCGGACTCCCCCGAGACCCGCTGAAGGAACGCCGCCGGAAAGCTGGAAGGACTGAACCTGTGGACTCGATTTTCCTGGACCTCCCCCATCGTGAACCCAAGCCCCGCCGCCGCGGCCTGACCATGGCCATCGACAACGGGATCCCCCACGGCGCCTTCGCCGACGCGGTGGCCAGCACCGCCGAGTACATCGACGTGGTCAAGTTCGGGTGGGGCACCGCCCTGGTGACCCCCGATATCGAAGACAAGCTGGACCTGCTGAAGTCCTACCGGATCGGCTACTACTTCGGTGGCACGCTGTTCGAGAAGTTCGTGCACCAGAACCGTTTCGAGTCGTTCCTGACGCTCTGCCGGCTGTGCGACTGCCGGCACGTGGAGATCTCCAACGGGACCATCGAGATGAGCCCCGCCGACAAGCGGAACTACATCTCCCGCTGCGCCGAGGAGTTCACGGTCTTCTCCGAGGTGGGGTTCAAGGATTCCCGCCGTTCCTCGGAGCTCACCGCCGAGCAGCTGGTCCGGGCGGTGGTCGCCGATCTCGACGCCGGCGCTTCGATGGTCATCACCGAGGCCCGGGAGAGCGGCCGGAGCGGCATCTGCCGACCTGACGGCACCCCCCGCGAGGATCTGGTGGACGCCCTCCTCAGCAGCGGCGTCGACCCGGATCGCATCCTGTTCGAGGCCCCGACCAAGGACTTGCAGACCCACTTCATCAAGCTGCTCGGCACGAACGTCAACCTGGGCAACATCTCCCCCACCGACGTAATCGGCCTCGAGACGCTGAGGCTGGGGCTGCGCTCCGACACCCTCACCCAGTTCGAGGAGGCAAGAAGTCATGCGTGAACCGGGCAACGTGTTCCACCTGGCCATCCCGGCCCGGGACCTGGACGAGACCCAGGATTTCTACGTCAACAAGCTGGGCTGCCACCTGGCCCGCCGCTACGACGACCGGATCACCCTCGACTTCTTCGGCGACCAGGTGGTCTGCCACCTGTCGGACCACATCGTCGAGCAGACCGACCTCTATCCCCGCCACTTCGGGGTGACGTTCCGGGACCGGGCCGACTTCGACGCCCTGCTGCACTGCGCCAAGATCCGGGAGCTCTCCTTCTTCTGCGACTGCGAGACCCGCTTCCCGGGGATGGTGGAGGAGCACCTGCTGTTCGTGCTGAAGGACCCGTCCGGGAACCTGATCGAGTTCAAGCACTACCACGATCCCCGGATGATGTACTGAGGCCGGCCTTGCCGTCGCCCCTGTTGGTGGTGGTGCGCCACGGCCGTACCGAATGGAACGCCGCCGGGCGCTTCCAGGGCCGGGCCGACCCGCCTCTCGACGAGGTGGGGCGGGGGCAGGCCGACGGATGCGGCAAGGAGCTGGCCAGCCGCTTCGACCAGGCCGGGCTGGCCCCTCCGGTGATCGTCTCCAGCGACTCTCGCCGGGCATCCGAGACGGCGGCTGCGGTGGCCGGCGCCTTCGCCCTGCCCTACCGCACCGACGCCCGGCTGCGAGAAGTGGACGTCGGCCGGTGGGAAGGTCTCACCCGGGAGGAGGTCCGGGCCCGCTTTCCCGACGAGTACCGACGGTGGTCCTCGGGACTGGACATCCGCCGGGGCGGCGGCGAAACCCTGGCCGAGGCCGGCCGCCGGGTGGCCGACCGGATCGAAGCGGCGTGGAGCGGGCTGGAATCCCGCCCGCTGGTCGTGGTCGGGCACGGCATGGCCCTCCAAGCCGCCCTGGGCCGCCTGCGGTCCCGGTCACGGGTGAGCTTCCACGGGGAACCGCCGCACCTGGGCAACGGGGCCTGGCTGGCCCTGCCTCCACCCGGCGGGGGGCCGCCCCCTATCGCCTGACCGGCGCCCGTACAATCGTCGGAGTAGTTCGGCCACCGAAAGCGGCGAGGACACCGCGTGGAGGGCACGGTTTTGCGGTTCCGGGAGATTGGCCGTCAGGGCAGGCTGACGATACCGGGTGCTCTCGTCGCCCTCCTCGTGGTCGCTCTCCTGGGCGCCGGCCAGTTCCGGGCGCCGGGGCCCGCCCGGGCCCGGGTCAGCACCCCGGCGGCCCGGTCCCGGCAGCCCGTGCCGGTCGGCACCGTCCGTCCCGACAGCCTCTCCCCGCTGGAGTTGATGACCCTGCCCCCCGACGGCCGGGCCCGGGCCCGCCACGGCTCCACCCTCACGGCCAGCGCCCCCGGCCAGGAGAACCCCGGGGACGGCACCTTCTGGCCGGACTCGTCCAGCCCGGTCCGCCTGGCACCCTCCAACGCCACCAGCGGGCCGGCCGTCCCCTCCCTGCCCTCGTTCGCCGGCTGGAAGCTCACCAAGGTGGACCTGACCGAAGGGGCCCGCCAGCGGTACTACCTGGTGGCCCGGCCGGCCACCGTGACGGCGGCGTCGCTGCCCGTACTGCTCGTGCTCCCCGGCCGGGACATGACCCCGGCCCGCATCGCCCGGGCCAGCCAGTTCCTCCGCCTGGTGGGCCAGACGGTGGTGGTCTTCCCGGCCGGTTTCGCCAACTCGTGGAACGCCGGGTACTGCTGCGGGGTGGCCCACCTGGCCGGCGTCAACGACGTGGCCTTCCTGGAGAAGGTGATCAGCCACGTGCTGGCCACCGAGCCCGGGACCTCCGCCCGCCAGGTGTACATCACCGGCTTCAGCAACGGCGGGCGCATGGCCCTGGACATGGCGTGCGCCGACCCGGGTGCGTTCGCCGGGGTGGCGGCCGTGGAGGCGGTGGCCGTGTCGTCGTGCCTCCGGACGGTGCCGGTGCCGCTGATGGAGATCGCCTACACCCGGGACCCGCTGCTCACCGTCAGCGCGGGGGGCCGCCCCAAGCACATCGCCGGCCACGCCGAGATCACGGTGCAGGCCCTGGTCCAGCAGTGGCAGGCGCTGGACGGCTGCGCCCCGGCGGCCGACACCACCAGCTACGGGAGCATGAACCTCACCGTCTGGTCCCGCTGCCGGGCGGCGGGACGGGTCGGAGAAGCGGTGTACGTGGGGGGGACCCACTCCTGGCCCCACGGCGGCCCCGGCACCCCCGGGGCCCAGAACGTGATCTGGGACTTCTTCCACCACAGCGTGCCGCCGGCGCCTCCCGACACGGGGTCACCCGCGTAGTGCAGACTGTGGCCCATGATCCGACTGAGTGTCCTCTATCCCACCCAAGACGGCTACACCTTCGACCACGATTACTACCGTGACAGCCACATTCCGCTCGCCCTCAAGACCTGGGGCCTGAGCGAGGCCGAGATCGACCGTGGCGTCGACGGGCCGTACGTGGCGGCCGTCCACGTCAAGTTCGAGTCCCAGGACGCGGTGGCCCGGGCCATGAGCGCGCCGGGCATAGGCGACGTGCTGGCCGACGTGGCCAACTACACCAACATCACCCCGGTCATCCAGACCAGCGAGATCGTCGTCGGGTAGTCGGAGCGTCGCCGGCGGCGTCGCCGCCGGCGACTGGATCCCCCTTACGGTTCGATGACACCCAGCCGGCGCAGCTCGTCCCCGAGCCGTTTGGCGCCGGCATCGTCGAGCGGCCGGAGGGGGTGGGCGGTGGTCCGGTCGCACAGCCCCAGGGCCTCGACCGCCGCCTTCCATCCCCTGGGGAAGCCGGCCCGCCGGGCCGCCGACACCACGTCCGTCACCCGCTGCTGCAGCGGCCGGGCCTGGTCCAGACGGCCGGCCCGGGTCAGCTCGTACAGGTCCTGGACCAGGGAGGGCACCACGTTGACCGAGGCGGCGATGGTCCCGGCCCCGCCGGCCTGGAGGCTGGCCACCAGCATGGTGTCCGTTCCGGTCAGCACGGCGAAGTCGGCGGCGGCGGTGGCCGCCACCACCGCCTGGAAGTACTCGAAGTCCCGGCTCGAGTCCTTGATGCCGATCACCTTGGCGTGAGCCGCCAGTTGCGAGACGGCATCGACCGGGATGACCACCTTGGTCATGGCCGGGATGTTGTACAGGACGACCGGCAGGGCAGCCCGGTCGGCGACCGCGGAGAAGAAGTCCACCACCTCGCCGCTGTCCACCGGGTAGTACCAGGGGGGCGCCACCAGGACGGCCGACGCCCCGGCCTCGGCGTAGGCGTCTATCTCCTCGATGGCGGCCCCGGCGTTGACGGCCGCCACCCCCGGCACCAGCCACTGGCCGGGGCCCAGGTGGGCGGCGGCAGCCCGCACCGTGTCCATGCGGACCGCCCGGCCGAGGAGCGGGCCCTCACCGGTCGACCCGCACGGGGAGAGCCCCGCCACCGGCGCCGACAGCACGTGGTCCAGCAGCCGGTCCAGGCCGGCCCGGTCGACGCCGCCGGCGCCGGTGAGAGGGGTGATCAGGGCCGGCATCACGCCCCCGAGGGAGGTCATCGGGCCGCCCCCGGGACGTCGCCGGCCGGGGCTGCTCCGGCCGGTTCCTTCGACGGCTGCGACCAGGTCCCCACTGCGTTGGCCGCCGCCCGGCCGTCGAGCACCGCTTCGATGTCGGCAGCCAGGAGCTCCGCCACCCGCTCCTGCGCTTCGGAGGTGATGCCGGCCACGTGGGGCGTGAGCACCACCCGGGGGTTCTCCTCCAGCGCGCCGACGGTCGGCGGTTCCGCCTCCCGCACGTCGAGACCGGCGCCTTCCAGGCGGCCGGACCCGAGGGCCCGCAGCAGCGCCGGCTCGTCCACCAGGCCGCCGCGGCCCACGTTGATGAGGATGGCGTGGGGGCGCATGGACCCGAAGAAGGAATCGTTCGCCATGGCCGCCGTCTCGCTGCTGAGAGGGACGTGCAGTGAGACCACGTCGGCCACCGCCAGGAGGCTCTCGAGGGTGGGCACCCGGTCGTCCAGACCTTCCAGGCGGGCGTCGGCGGGGGCGTAGGGGTCGAACCCGGCGGTGTGCATGCCCACCGCCCTGGCCAGGCGGACGGTCTCCAGTCCGGTGGCGCCCAGCCCGACGGCCCCCCAGCAGCGGCCCCGCAGCTCGATGCCCTCCGATCGCTGCCACCCCCCGGTCCGGGTGCGCCGGTCGTGACCGGTGATGTCGCGGGCCACCGCCAGGGCCAGCCCCAGCGCCATCTCGGCCACGCTGCGGGCGTTGGCTCCCCTGGCTGCGCTCACCACGATGCCCAGGTGGTCGGCGGCGGGGACATCGATGTTGTCGAGGCCCACCCCGGCTCGGGCCACCAGTTGGAGCTTGGCGGCCGCCTCCATGAGGGACCGGCTCACCCGGGTCCGGTTGCGGACCACCAGGACCGACGCGGCCGCCACCAGCTCCGCCAGCCGGTCCTCGTCGCTCCAGGCGTCCGGCTCCCGGATCACCTCCCGGGTGGTGGCCAGGGTGTCGAACGCCTCACCCCATACGTCCTCCACCACGACGACCGGGCCTCCGGTCCCGTGGGCGAGGCCCTCTCGGCTCCCGTCCGTCATGCCGTCCTCCGTGTCCCCACAGGTCAGGTGACTAGTGGTCTGATCACTATGATGGTGACAGAACGGCAGCGGGTGCGTCAAAGGCATACTCGCTGTCCCGCCGGTCCGCAGATGAGGAGCGCACCATGAGAGTCACGTTCGGATCGGCCAGCGACCTGGCCACATCTCTACTCCTGTCCACCGGGATGCCCGAACCGGCGGCCCGCCGCACGGCCTGGGCGCTGGTGGCGGCCGACTCGTGGGGCCGGGGCTCCCACGGCCTCTTGCGTCTCCCCTACTACCTGGCCCGCCTGACCGACGGGGGCGCCAACCCCCGGGCCGCCCTGACCGCGGTGTCGGACCGGACCAGCACCTTGAGCCTGGACGGGGACAACGGCCTGGGGCACTGGCAGGTCTGGGAGGCGGCGGAGCGGGCCGCCACCCGGGCCGGCTCCTCGGGCCTGGCCGCGGTGGCGGTGGGCAACTCCGGGCACTGCGGGGCGCTCGGGCTGTACGTGCTCCCCCTGGTGGCCGAGGGGCTGGTAGGGATGGTGTTCTCGCACGGCCCGGCGGTCATACCGCCGTGGGGGGGCACGTCACCGGTCACGTCGACCAGCCCGCTGGCCATGGGGTTCCCGGTGCAGCCGCAGCCGGCCATCGTGGACCTGGCCTGCTCCGCGGTGGCCAGGGGGAAGATCGCCCAGGCCGCCAACGCCGGCACCGAGCTGCCCGAGGGGTGGGCGCTGGACAGCGACGGCCGGCCCACCACCGATCCGGCCCGCGCCCTGCAGGGCATGCTGGCCCCGATGGGGGGCGCCAAGGGGTTCGCCCTGGCTCTAGCCGTCGAGGCGTTGACGGCCGGGATGATCGGGCCCAGGCTGTCCACCTCGGTGGCCGATCCGTTGGACCCCGGGGCTACCGGCGATCCGCAGTCGATCGCCCACCTGGTCATCGCCATCGATCCGGCCGCCTTCGACATCGACGGGCGGGCCGGGGCCCGCATGCAGGAACTGGCCGACTCGGTGGAGCGGGCCGGTGGCCGCCTCCCCGGATCCGGTCACCCGCTCCCGCACGACCTCACCGACGACTCGGAGCTGACCCTGCCCGACCACATCGGCGATCAGATCCGCCAGGCCGCCGCCGACCGGGGGATCACCACGCCGCCGGGCTGGGGCCGCTGACGCCGGCCGTCCGGCGGAGCGGCGACCGGGGCGACAGCAGCTGGGCCATCAGCAGCCCGGCGGCCACCACCACCGGCACCTCGATCAGCAGGAACATGGCCCGGTAGCCCAGCTGGGCGGCCACCAGCCCGAAGAGAAGGGGCACCAGGATGCTGGCCCCGTTGGTCCCGGCCATGAGCCGGCCGTTGGCCCGGACCAGTTCCCGCTCGTCGGCGTGGCCGAACTCGGCCAGGATGGTCGATGCCAACGGGAAGGTGGTGCCGTGGGGAAGGCCGAGCACGGCCATGGCGACGACCAGTTCCCAGAAGCTGCGGGCCAGGCCGAGAGCCCCCACACCGATGACGGTCATCACCGCGGAGGCGGCCAGGATGCCGCGGATGTGGCGGGTGACCGGGGCCACCGTCAGCAGCAGGCGGACCGCCCCCGAAGCGGCGAAGAACACACCGAAGGCCATCTCGGCCTTCGACGCCGACGCCCCGTCGGCTTGGCGGGCCAGCAGCGCCCCGAAGGCGATGAGCGCGGCGAAGGGCACCTGGTAGGTGAGCATGACCGACAGAGCCAGGCGGAATGTGGCGCCGCGCTGCCCGTCGTCGGGGCCGGTCGCCACCGCCGGCAGGGCCGGGCCCAGCCCGACGAGCGGGACGGTCTCACCGGCGGCTACCGGGTCGCTCGGCCCGGCCGGGTCGAGGCGGGGTTCGCCGGCCGGGGGCCGGCGCCTGGCCCACCAGACGGCCAGGACGGCGGCCCCGGCCGGGAAGGCGATCATGCCCCCCAGGGCGGCCCGCAGGGAATCGCCGAGGACCCGGAGGACCCCCGCCTCCACCAGCGGCCCGGCCACCAGACTGGCTGACAGGGCCACCGACATCACGGCCAGGGCCTTGGCCCGCCGCCCGGCCGAGGCGGTGGCGATGGCGGTCATGAGGCTCGGGAACACCAGGCCGGAGGCCGCCCCGAGCGCCACCGCCCCCACCCACAGGCCGGCCCGGCCGGCCGGGAGCACCACCATGACGAAGGCCGCCAGCGTCAGCACCTGGCCGGCGGCCAGCAGGACCGCCGGCGGCCGCTTGCGGGCCCGGCTGATCACCACGGTCGAGAAGAACACGTTGGCCACGCCGGAGGCCGCCACCAGGCTCCCGATGGCGAAACTGCCCATGTGCAGCAGGTCCCGCCCGATCAGCGGATAGGTGGTCTGTCCGGCGTTCTGGGCGGCTCTCCAGAGGAACGTGACCGCGAGAAGGGTGGGAGCCGCGGCGAGGGCCGCTCCGCTCGCCCCGGAGGGGCGCCTCACTCTCCCGGCGGCGGGGCGGTGGTCATTCGCGGCCGAAAGGCTGACCCGACATGGCCACGTCGTGCGCGGCCAGCCGGCGGCGGCTCTCCATCCGGACCCGCTCCAGCGCCGCGTCGCGGGCCCCCTGGATGTGGGCCAGGGCCGCGGCCCGGGCCGCCTCCGGGTCCTGCCGGCTGATGGCGTCGAATATGGCCCGGTGGTCCCGTCTCGCCTGCCCCACCCGCCCGGGGATGGTCAGGGTCGTCTCCATGCCGGACGAGATCATCTCCTGGAGTATGCCCAGCGTCCGGCTCAGGAACCGGTTCTTGGCCAGTTCGACGATCCGCAGATGGAACTGCGCGTCCAGCTGCTTGAGGCGTTCGTAGTCGATGGGCTCGACCCTGGCCTGCTCCTCCAGCTCGAGAGCGTCGGACAGCGCGGCGATCTCCTCGGGGGTGGCCCGGCCGGCGGCCCAGGACGCGGCCGGCACCTCCAGCACCTCGCGCATGGCGTACAGCTCCGCCAGGTTGACCTCCAGGCCCAGCAGGCCGGTGCGCAGCGGGTCACTCTCCCCGGAGCCGACGAACACCCCCTGGCCGTGGCGCACCACCAGCCGGCCACGGGCCTCCAGGACCTTCACCGCCTCGCGCAGGGCCGGCCGGCTGACTCCCAGCATGCGCGCCATCTCCCGTTCCGACGGCAGCCGGGCCCCCGGGGCAAGCTGCTGGCGGGAGATGAGCGTGTCGATGCGTTCGGCGATCCTGTCGGTCAGGCTGCCCGATTCTTTGATAGGACTCCACAGCGGGTCCACCGAGGATCACCCCTTAGCTAGGCGCCCTGACGGGCGATTGCCCGGCACAACTCTACCGGGAAGGACAGATGTCTGATCCTTGCGCCCACTCACGGCCGCCCGAGCGCCATATTTCGACACTTTTCCTCCCAAATTCTCGTAGTGGATGGGCCTCTCGTGCCGCCGCAGCACCCCCGCAGCGAGGCCCGGTCGCTGTCAGCCATAGGCGCCGGCCGGGGGTCCGCCCACCCCGGGATGGCACCCGAAGACCGCTCCGGCCAGCGGATCCGAGGGCGCCGCGCCGCGCCGGCCGGATGTCATGTAGAGCACGTCGCCGCGGTCACCCCCGAAACAGCAGCTGGTCACCTGCGGCACCGGCACCTCGACCACCAGGTCGGGGGTCCCGTCCGGCCGGTAGCGCTGGACCCGGCCGGCGTGGGCCAGCGCCACCCAGATACAGCCCTCCTCATCGATGGTCATCCCGTCGGGGTTGCCGGCGCCGGCCGGGACTTCCACCAGGGGCCGCCGGTTGCCGAGGGCGGCACCACCCGGCTCCACATCGAACACGTCGATCCGGCGGGTGGGGGTGTCGATGAAGTACATGGACCGGCCGTCGGGGCTCCACGACAGTCCGTTGGAGATGGTCAGCCCGTCGAGGACCGGCTCGGGGCGGCCCCATGCGGGCGGCATCCGGTACAGCACCCCCACCGCCGACCGGGCGTCCTCGGCCATGGTCCCGGCCCAGAACGCCCCGTCGGGGGAGCACTTCCCGTCGTTCATGCGCAGGCCCGGCCGGGACAGATCGTGGACCAGCTCGAAGCCGCCCTGGTCGTCCAGACGGCCGAACCCGTCCCGGACCGCCACCGCCCAGCCGCCGTCGCGGTCGGGCACCACGGCGCCCACGGGCTGACCCACCTGCAACCGGCGATCGTCACCGGTGGACGGATCGAGCAGGTGCACCACGCCGGCCGGTATGTCGACCCACAACAGGCGCCGGCAGCGCGCGTCCCAGGCCGGTCCCTCCCCCAGCAGGGCCCGGCCGGCCGCCACCACGTCGGCTCGCATGGGTTTCAATGCCGGGGCCGCCGCGCCGGTCGCTGCCGATCAGAGCAGCGACTCACCCGACTCCGATGAGAAGACGTGCACCGACTTGCCGGACACGGCCAGGCCGACCTTCTCCCCCGGACGCGCATCCACGTCGCGGTGGACCCGGGCCGTGACCATCTCGCCGCCCACGTCCACGATCAGGTGCTGTTCGGGGCCCAGCGGCTCGACCACTTCGACGGCGCCCCGCACCAGCGAGGTCTCCTCGTCCCAGGAATCCGCCGGCACCAGCCTGAATTCCTCGGGCCGTATCCCGGCCACGGCCACCGCCCCGTCGGCGAGGGTCAGCTTGGCCGAGTCCTCCTCGGTCAGGCGCAGGTTGACGCCCTGGCGTACCAGGTCCACCCGGCCCTCCTTCCGGCTGACGGTGCAGGTGACGAAGCCCATGGCCGGGGTGCCGATGAAGCCGGCCACGAACCGGTTGACCGGGTGGTCGTACAGCTCGGTCGGGGTGCCGACCTGCTGGATGAGCCCGTCGTGCATCACGGCGATCCGGTCACCCATGGTCATGGCCTCGACCTGGTCGTGGGTGACGTAGACCGTGGTGGCGGTCACTGCCCGATGGACCCGGAGGATCTCGGTGCGCATCTGCAGACGGAGGTGGGCGTCCAGGTTGGACAGCGGCTCGTCCAGCAGGAACACCGCCGGGTCCCGCACGATGGCCCGCCCCAGCGCCACCCGCTGGCGCTGTCCGCCCGACAGCTGGCGGGGACGCCGGTCGAGGAGGTGCTCGATACCGAGCATCTTGGCCGCCCCCGACACCTTGCGGTCGATCTCGGGCTTTTCCACCTTGCGCCGGCGCAGACCGAACGCCATGTTGTTGCGGACGGTCATGTGCGGGTACAGGCCGTAGTTCTGGAACACCATGGCGATGTCGCGGTCGCCGACATCGATGTCGTTGACCAGGCGGTCCCCGAAGTACAGCTCGCCACCGGTCGGATCCTCCAACCCGGCGATGATGCGGAGCAGGGTCGTCTTGCCGGACCCGGACGGCCCGACGAGCACGAGGAACTCGTGGTCGCCGATCTCCAGATCGCAGTCCCGGAGCACCGCCGGGCCTGACCCGAAGCGCTTCTCTACAGCCCTAACTGAAATGGTTGCCATCTCTACGCTCTCGTCTCGGTTACGTAGTGGTGAGGTTGCTGCATCGGGGGCTCTCTGAAGCCGGTCACGTGCCGGCCAGGGCGCCGGCGGTCATCCCCCGGACCATGGATCGCTGCACGGCGAAGAACGCGATGGCCAGCGGGACGGTGGTGATCACCGCAGCGGCCATCATGCCGCCCCAGTCGGTGTTGAACTGGCCCACGAAGCTGTCCAGCAGGCCGGGCGGCAGCGTCTGCTTGGAGTTGCTGGTGATCAGGGTGAGGGGGTACAGCAGGTTGTTCCAGCTGTTGATGAACACGAACACGCCCGTGGTCAGCAGCCCCGGTATCACCGTGGGCAGGACCACCCGCACCAGAGTCGAGAACCGGCCGTAGCCGTCGACCCGGGCGGCCTCCTCCAACTCCACCGGGACGGCGTCGAAGAAGCCCTTCATCAGCCACGCCCCGAACGGTATGGCGAAAGACGTGTAGCCGATGATCAGACCCAGGTAGCTGTTGAGCAGGTGGGCGTCGAGCAGCATCAGGTACAGGGGGCCGACGAAGACCACGAGCGGCAGCATCTGGGTGGCCAGCACCACCACGCTGGTGATGCCCCGCAGCTTCCAGGTGGAGCGGGAGAAGCTGTAGCCGGCCAGGGCGGAGATGATCACCGCAGCCAGGGCGGCCAGCACCGACGTGAACACGCTGTTGACCAGATAGGTCTTGAACGGGACCGATCCCTTGACCAGCAACTCGTTGTAGTTGGACAGGCTGAACTGGTGGGGCCAGTAGCTCGGGGTGGGCGAACTGGCCGCGAACGGCGTCTTGAACGACGTCGCCACCATCCAGTACACCGGCGCCAGAGCGACCGACAGGCCCACCAGTATGAACAGCCACACCACGATCCGGCCGGGACGGAACCGGTGCCGCCGGGCCTGGGGCGCCGGCTCCACCCGCTCCCGGGGCTTCACTTCCGAAACGGCGACTGTCATGCGTTACCCGTCCTCATGAGCCGGATGAACATCCCGGCGAAGACCAGCAGGATGATCAGCCAGATGACCCCGACCGCCGAGGCGAACCCGAGATGGAACTGGCTGAAGGCCAGCTGGTACACGTAGATGACCAGCGTGGTGGTGCTGTACACCGGGCCGCCCTTGGTCATCGAGTAGATCAGCGGGAAGTTGTTGAAGTTCTGGATGACCATCAGCAGGGTGCCCAGCAGGGCTGCCGTGCGAAGGTAGGGCAGCTTGATCCGGGTCAGCATGCCGAGGGTCCCGGCCCGGTCGACCCGGGCCGCCTCGATCACCTCGTTGGGCACCGAGGCCAGGGCGGCGGTGAACATGAGCAGGAAGAACGGCGTGATGGACCACACGTTGGCCACGATCACGGCGACCAGTGCCCAGTTGCCGCTGGTCAGCCAGTGGACCGGGGTGTGGACCAGCCCCAGGTTCACCAGGGTCTCGTTCACGATGCCGCCCCGGTCCTGGAACATGTAGTAGAAGAGGAACGCCACCACGATCACCGGCACCCCCCAGGGGGCGAGCATCAAGGTGCGCACGAACCGCCAGGCTCCTCCCAGGTTCTCCGTCGCCAGCGCCAGCAGCAGGCCGATCAGGCCGGCCACTGCCACCGACACGAAGGTGTACACCATGGTGTGCTCGAGGGCCTGCCAGAACACCGGGTCGTTGTTGAACAGGGTGTCGTAATTGCTGAACCCGACCGAGTGGGCCCCGGTGGAGCTGAGCAGGTTGGTGTTGGTGAACGAGAGCTGGATGGCCTTGACGATCGGGTAGCCGATCACCGCGGCCAGCACGACCAGGGCGGGAAGCGCCATCCAGTCGAAGATGCGGCCCCGCCTCTTCCGGGGCCGCTTGGGCACCGCCGGCGAGCTGGGCTCGCCGGCGGTGGCGGACATCGGAGGCGAGGCTAGAGTCATCCGGCTCCGGCTAATGCCGACTGGAGCTGGGACTGCAGCGACTTGGCCGCGCTGGACGGGGAGGTCCCCGTGGTCATGACCTGCTGGATGGTGGTCATGATCGGCGTGTAGGCGGCGGTGTAGGCCGGGCCCCACGGAGGCAGCACCACGGTCGGGACGATGTCCTTGATGTACACCGAGTAGAACGGGTTACTGTTCATCAGGCTCTGGGCCTGGGTGCCCAGCTTGGACAGCGGCGGGATGGACTGCTCGACCGGCACGGTGTAGTTGGCCACGGCGTAGTCCGACGTGCTGAGCCACTCCATGAACGTCCAAGCCGCCTGCTTGTGCTTCGAGTTGCTGAACATCACGAGCTGGTGGTCGGTGGGCGTGCTGTACGCCTGACCACTGCTGCCCACCGGGATGGTCGTGAGGCCCCAGTTCTGGGCGAACTGGGAGACCGTCTCCTTGGTCTGGCTCAGCACCACGCCCTCGAGGTAGGGCCCGTCGACGTCGAAGGCCACATCGTTGTGAGCCGACGGATCGCGGAACTTCCCACCCAGCTGGTTGACGGTGGTGTAGTTGTTCTTGCCGATCTGCTGCATGAACGTCAGGTACTTGACCATGCCCGGCGTGTCGGCGCTGGCGCTCTTGCCCGAGAACGGCTGGGCCCCGTCGGTCTTCATGAACGGCCAGTTCTGGTCCAAACCGTAGGTACGGTTGGTGGTGTCGGTCCCGATGGGAATGACGTTGGGCTCGTGGGCCTTGATGGCCGCCGCGTCGGTGAGCAGCTCGTCCAGCGTCTTGGGCGGGTTGTTGGGATTGAGGCCCGCCTTGGACATGTCGGTCTTGTTGTACCAGAGGCCGAACGGGGCCACGGTCCACGGGATCGCCTCGAGGTGGCCGTTGATCTGGCCCAGCTTGAGCTCGCTGGAAATGATGTTCGACTTGTAGGAGCTGCTGGCGTAACTGTCCAGCGAGGCCAGGGCCCCGGCCGACGCCAGGTCGAAGGTGTAGTTGCCCTGCATCTCCGCTACGTCCGGAGCGTTTCCGGAGCGGAACTGGAGCAGGGCCTGGTGCTCGGCGTCGCTGTAGGAGACCGGCACGCTCTTCACCGTGATGTTCGGGTGCTCCTTCTCGAACTCGGCGATCATCTGGTGGATCCCCGGGGCGGTGGCGGTCTCGGCGTCCGCCCAGTTGAGGAAGTTGATCGTCACGTTCTGCCCGCTCGGCTGAGCTTGTGTCCCGGCCGACGCCTGCCCCGAGGACTTGCTGCCGGAACTCCCGCAAGCGGCGGCCAGGAGGCTCAGCGCCGCCAGACCGACTGCTACCTGCGTGGGCTTTCGGGACCGGCGCCTACGCGGACGCTGGTCGTTTACTCGAGTCATGCCTATCTCCCTTGAGCTCTCAGGCAAAGTATCCCCCTATGTGGCCTGACCTCTGGCAACGGTACACGGGGGCAGGGACGGTGTCAAGAATGAAGGTTGCCGCCGACCGGCGGCTCGATTCCCGGCCCCGGCGCCCGGTTTGGCCCCCCTTCGGGGCGGTTCGGGCCGGCAGGAATGGGCCAGCCCGGCGGGAGCCGTCCCGGGGCCGGGCCGGGGCGGCGGCTCGGATCCGTTGCAAGAGGTCTTACCTAAAGGCCAGAGCCGGTGGCCGGATCAGCGGGCGATGGGGACGTCGACCTGGCGGCCGTCCGGCATATGCCCGACCGCCCGGCGGGCCCGGCGGACCGGTTCCACCGCCCTGATGGTCCCCGCTTCCCCGCCGCCGGGTTCGGTCCGGTACACGAAGTCGGCGCCACCGTCGAGAACCGTGGTGGTCCGGGCCGGACCCGGCCACCAGTGCAGCTCCCAGTCGTCGGGGTCGATCTCCCCGGTGTGCTGGCCCGGCTGGCCCATCGGCACCACGGCCCCGGCCCGGACGAACAGCGGCAGGCGATGCAGGGGCACGTCGATCTCCAGCCGTCCCGGACCCCGGTGGGCGTGGCCGGTCCAGAAGTCCACCCAGTCGCCGGGAGGCAGCACGACTGTGGTCGGTACCGGGTCGGCGGAGCCGGACAGCACCCCCACCACCAGCAGGTCGGGCCCGAGCAGGTACTCGTGTTCGACCCGCCACAGCTGCGGGTCGTCGGGCTGCTCGAACGCCAGCGGGCGC
>DASSZD010000141.1:0-35528 GCA_035702985.1 Acidimicrobiales bacterium | reverse complement strand
TGCTCCAAGTCCGTGACGGCAAATTCGTCCGTCACGACTTGTTCCTCGACACTGCGGTAATGATGGCCCAGATGGGCCTGACGCAGCCCCCATTCGCCCCTGCCGCCTCGTGAGAAGGCGGCGGTCATGGGCGCCGCTCGGGATATGCACGATGGCGCCATCAGGCTGTACAACGCGGGCGACGTCAAGGGCTTCTTTCCCCTCCACGCCGAGGACGCGGTCGTTGTCACGCCGAGCGGTAACGTCCACGACCCGGACGCGATCCGCGCCTATTGACCCGATCCGAGCTGCGTTCCCGGACCTCACGCTGAGGCTGGACCTGGTCATCGAGCAGGGGGAAGAAGGATCGAGCACAGAGGTGTCGAAGCCGGGCAGGATCCACGGCCGCTGGTCATGGGTTCGGCGGTATCGGAGTCCCGCCGGCAGATCCTCGCCCTTCGGACAACGCGGTCCGCTCCAGGGGGATGTATACGACCCCCGAGGCCCAGCCCAGGACGAGGCCGGTTATGGCAGCCGTCCGGGCGAGCAGCAGCGCAGTGTGGTGCCAGCCGATGGTCGAGTGGCCGGCGAGGAACAGCGGGTGACCTGAGCGAGGCGCCGGGCCAGTTGGCCATCCACCCAGTCCGTGGAGCCCAGAACAGCAAGGAGGACCGCTGCCTGAAGTCAGTCGCGGTCGTGGGGCTGGAGCAGCAGCCAGACGAACACCGGCACCAGCACGAGTCGAGCGGTGGTGACCACGTTGGTCAGGGACAGGATCCGGTCCTCGCCGACGCGGCGCCGCCGTCGAGGTTCTGGCTTCCGGCTCGTTCCCATGGCGTCAAGCCTACGGGCCCGGAACGGGAGCCCCGTAACCCGGGAACCCCATGACGCTCGGGGGGAAGCCGTACGGCAGGTATCTCGCCCTTCCCGGTCCTGCCTCGAATCCAATAGCGTCGAACCCGTGCGCGCAGTGGCCATCCGAGATGACTCCATCCGCTTGGGCCAGTTCTTGAAGTTGGCTGGGATGGTCGACTCGGGATCGGAGGCGAAGCTCCTGCTCGAAGATGAGCAGGTCCGGGTCAATGACGTCACCGAGACCCGCCGTGGTCGCCGCCTCCGGATCGGGGACCGGATCGCAGTGGCCGGCGATATCGCCAAGGTCGTAGCCTGGGAAGCCACGGCGCCCTAGCCGGGAGGGCAACCGACACCGGAAACCTCGCCTACCGACCGGGACCGGGAGGGGGGCCCGTCCGGCTGGAACGTTGGATGTGGGTGGGCCGCGTGGTTGTAGACGGGGAAGTGGGCCACCGTACACCTGTGCAGGGCGCCCTGGTAGATCTCGCAACGGGGGTCGACGCCGGCGTCTGCGAGGAACCGCTCCAGCTTGTCCCCTCGAAGCCGCGGCTCACTGTCTGGAGAGGAGGGCGGCAGCCTCGCGGGCCAGGTCGGCGAACGGCTCGCCGCTCACGTCGACCACGACCCGCTCGACGGTGCCCCCGACGAAGGGCCACGGCGCCTCACCGGCATAGTCCTCGGTCACCTGCTCTATGCCCGACCGCCCGATCATCAGGCCGCCCCCGGCGAGCCCGAACTTCCCGGGCTGGGTGCGGATCGTGCCCTCGCCGACCTTCCGGTCTCGGATGTACAGGCTCAGCGTTCCCTCCGCCGGCATTGAGTCACCCCGACGGTCGAATGATGCGGACAGGACCACGTGGCCGGTCGGAATCGTCTGCTCGGACTCGACGGTCTGGACCGTCTCACCCAGGAAGCTGTAGGCGTAGTTCAGCCTCCCGTTCTTGACGTAGAGCGCGTGACCACCGAACCGGGATCCCTGGGAGACCAGCACCCCGCTGGCCTCCGGGGTGTCGACCTCGACTTCTGCGGCGATCGTGTACGACCGTCCGCGGATGTCGGGGCTGACCGATTCCGGCACGGGCGCTGTGCCCGGGTAGTAGATATAGCGGTCCCGAGGCTTCGACAGCTGCGGCCGGGGAGTGGTGAACGCCTCGACGGCGCTGCGGGTCTCGAGGGGGAGCGCCTGGTACTTGCCCGCCTCCGCCCACCAGAGCTTCTTCAGCTCCTCCAGCCGCTCGGGGTGCCGGTCGGCCAGGTCGTGGCACTCAGAGGGATCGGATCGGGTGTCGAACAGCTCCCAACGCTGCTCGTCCAGCGGCATCCAGTAGTTCGGGCCGGCCGGGACCGCCGTCACCGCCTTCCAGCCGTCGTGCCAGATGGCCCGGGTGCCGAGCATGGAGTAGAACTGAGTGTGCTTGCCGGTCGCCGCCCCCGGATCGGCAAAGGTCGACGCGAAGCTCACGCCCTCGAGCGGCTTCTGGGTGTAACCCCCGACCGTTTCCGGCGACTCGACGCCGAGGCACTCGTACAGCGTCGGCACGATATCGACAGCATGGTTGTACTGGTGGCGCAGCTCGCCGCGCGCGGCGATGCCGTTCGGCCACGAGATGATCAAGGGGTCGGCTGTGCCGCCCCGGAAGTTGCCATAGCGCTTCCAGAGCTTGAAGGGTGTGTTGAAAGCCCAAGCCCAGCCGGTGGGGTAGTGGTTGTAGGTCCGGGGACTCCCGAGGTCGTCGATGTATTTCAGGTTCTCCTCGATGGAGTCCGGCACCCCGTTGAAGAACTTGTTCTCGTTGACCGACCCGTTCGGGCCTCCCTCGCCGGATGCTCCGTTGTCGGAGACCAGCACCACGATGGTGTTCTCCAGCTCCCCGCTCTCCTCCAGGTAGTCGAGCAGCCGTCCCAGCTCATGGTCAGCGTGGCTCAGGAAGCCGGCGTAGACCTCGGCCATGCGGGCGAACAGCCGCCGTTCGCCGTCCGACAGGGTGGCCCACGGCCGCACCGTGTCCACCTCGGGCCACTCCTCTCCGTTTGGACCGGTCCGCTCCAGATACGGGTTGATGGGCGACAGCTCCGCTGTGTCGGGGACTACCCCGAGGGCCTTCTGCCGAGCCAGGATTTCCGGACGGATCGACTCGTAGCCCATGTCGAAGCGACCCCTGTACCTGTCTATCCACTGCTTGGGGGCGTGGTGGGGAGCGTGCGCCGCTCCGGGGCAGTAGTAGAGGAAGAACGGCTTCTCCGGAGCGATGGCCTTGGCATCCCGGATGAACTCGATCGCCCTATCGGTCAGGTCCACACTCAGGTGGTAGCCCTCCTCGGGCGATGCCGGTGGCTCGATCGGATGGTTGTCGTACACCAGCTCGGGGTACCACTGGCTGGTCTCCCCTCCCAGGAAGCCGTAGTAGCGCTCGAATCCCCGTCCCAGGGGCCAGTGGCGCTTGGACGCGGCCAGGTTCATCTCGTCCTCGGCGGTCAGATGCCACTTGCCGACCATGTAGGTGTTCCAGCCCCTTTCGCGGAGCACCTCGGCGATCGTGGCGCACTCGAAGGGCATGTGACCGTTGGAGTTGGGGAACCCCGATGTGATCTCCGTGATGCCCGCCATGCCGTTGGT
This sequence comes from Acidimicrobiales bacterium, assembly GCA_035702985.1. Classification (GTDB taxonomy): domain Bacteria; phylum Actinomycetota; class Acidimicrobiia; order Acidimicrobiales; family Palsa-688; genus JAKAXG01. The sequence goes on along the minus strand of DASSZD010000141.1, from coordinate 32,077 downwards.
CGTGTGGTTACGCCCCGTCATCAGACACGACCGCGTCGGCGAGCACAGGGCCGTGGTGTGGAAGTTCGTGTAGCGGATGCCCTGCTCGGCGATCCGGGTGATGTTCGGCGTTTCGATGGGACCACCGAACGTGTCCATGGCCGAGAAACCGACGTCATCCAGCACCACGTACAGCACGCTCGGCGCCCCAGCGGGGGCGGCCTGCTCGACGAACGGCGCCCAATCGGGGACCGAGTCCCTGATGTCGACGGTGATGGTTCCCCGGAACGGCTTCGTCATGCGGCCATTGAAACCCGCGCCGCGTCGCCCGCCGTCACCCGCAGAGGGTGGTGCCGGGGCCCGGTCGGCCACGGTTCAATGGCCGCGTGGAGACCATGGACCCCGTGGCGCTGTCCGGCTCCGGGCCGGTCGGCCGGCCGCAGCCGTTCCACCTGCTGGCCAAGCCCACCGGGGCAATCTGCAACCTGGACTGTATGTACTGCTTCTTCCTCTCCAAGGAGATGCTGTACCCGGGCGGCCGGTTCCGGATGGCCGAGGAGATGCTCGAGAGGTACCTGGGAGAGCTGATCGACGCCCACGCGGGTTCCCCGGTGGTGGAGATCGCCTGGCAGGGCGGGGAGCCGACCCTGATGGGCCTCCAGTTCTTCCGGCGGTCCGTGGAGCTCGCAGGCAGGCTGCTGAAGCCGGGCCAGATTGCGGAGTACTCGATCCAGACGAACGGCACGAGAGTGGACGAGCGCTGGGCGTCCTTCTTCAGACAGCACGACTTCCTGGTCGGCATCTCCATCGACGGGCCGCGTGAGATCCACGACGCCTACCGGGTCACCCGCAGCGGTCGCGGCAGCTTCGAGCAGGTGATGCGGGGCCTCGGCCACCTCCGCGTCGCGGGGGTCCGCTTCAACGTCCTCACGACAGTGCACGCCGTGAACGAGCGGCGGGGCAGGGAGGTGTACCGATTTCTCCGCGACGATTGCGGCGCCCGGTTCATGCAGTTCATCCCGGTAGTGGAGCGGGTCTCCGGGAGCAGGGACGCCGACCAGGCGGAATGGACGTCGTGGAGGGACCGTCCGCTCTACACCCAGGCCGGCGAGAAAGCCACGCACCGCTCTGTTTCTGCCGAGGGCTACGGCCGCTTCCTGGTGGACGTGTTCGAGGACTGGGTACGCCGGGACGTGGGCGAGGTCTACGTCCAGATGTTCGACACTGCGCTCGCCAACTGGGTCGGGGAGCCGCCGGGCATGTGTGTGCACAGCGAGACGTGCGGGCTGGCGCTGGCTCTCGAACACAACGGTGACGTGTACTCCTGTGACCACTTCGTCGAGCCGGACTACCGGCTCGGGAACATCTCGGACGAGCGCCTGGTCGACCTGGTGGCGTCGGGCCGTCAGCGGCAGTTCGGGCTAGACAAGCGGGAGACGCTGCCGGGCTATTGCAGGCGCTGCGATGTGCGCTTCGCTTGCCACGGGGGATGCCCCAAGGACCGTTTCACGACGGCCCCGGACGGCGAACCGGGGGTCAACTACCTCTGCCCCGGTTTCAAGCGGTTCTTCGGCCATGTCGACGGCCCGATGCGGACCATGGCTGGCCTCCTGCGGCAGGGCCGGGCACCGGCCGAGATCATGGACCTCTACCGGGTCCGGGACGCCCGGCGCGGCCGCAACGAGCCGTGCCCGTGCGACAGCGGTCGAAAGTGGAAGCTGTGCCACGGCGCCCCACCGCCCTCCCCCCTGGGGGCGGCGTAGGTGAGGTCCAGGAGCCGTCCCGTGACGAGAGGAAGGCCCCCTCAGGTCGGCCATTTGCGCCCGACCAGATGGAACACCCGGCTCAGCTGGCGGTAGGGATCCCGCCGGCTGGCCTCGAGCTCGACCGCGGCCGTGGCCGCCACCTGCTCAGCATCGCCGGCGTCCAGCCCGACTCCGGCGAACTCGAGCCAGTCGACGAACAGCCACACCCCGTACCAGCGGGCCGGCTCCACTCCGTGGGCCCTCACGAGGCCGCTCAGCTCCTCCACCGTGTCGGCTCGGGCCGGCACTCCGAGCACGCCGATCTCGGTCCTGGAATCGAACGACGCCAGGGCGTCGTCCCACCGCCGCTCCAGGGCGGGCCGCACAGCACCCGCTCTGGCGTTGCCCGTCATGATCGAGACGATGCCCCCGCCGGCCGCGCACCGGCACAGCTGTCCGACCAGCGGCTCGGGTCGCGGCAGGTAGCCCAGCACCCCGTGGCACAGCACAGCGTCGAAAGTCCGGCCGTCCACGGCCTCGTGGGCCCTCTCACCGTCGCCCTCCAGAAACGTCACCCGCCGCCGGGCGTCGGCCGGTAGCCGCTCGAGCCGTTGCCGGGCCCGGTCGAGCATGGCCGGCGACGAGTCGAGCAGGGTGACCCGGTAGCCGGCGTGGGCCAGCGGAAACGACTGGTGGCCGGCTCCCCCACCGACATCGAGCACCGACGCCGGCGGCGCCGGAAGGTGCTCCAGCAGGTGCTGGTGGATCACGTACGTGCGCACGTACCCCTTGACCGAGGCGTACGCCTCGTCCGCGAACCTGCCCGCCAGCTCGGCCCACGAGTCGTCGCCCACGCACCGAGGTTAGACACCGCATGGGTCCGACCGGACCCGGTGCCGACCACGCCGGGTCAACCGCCCGAGAGTCCCTCCGAGCGGGCGGCCGCCTCGCCGTAGATGCTGCGGGCCATGAGGGATGTCTCGTCGGCCCGCCGGCGCCGGTACACCTCGGCCCGGGCGGCGTGGACGGAGGCGCTGCCCGGTTCGGCCCGGGCGGCCAGTTCGGCCAGGTGGCAGGCCAGGCGGTGGTCGCCCGCGTCCGACAGCTCCAGCGCCCGGCCGGCCAGCCGGTCCACTCCCCCGGCCAGGGCGGCTACCTCTGTCGCCACCGCGTCGGCACCGGGCGGCTTCAACGTGGCCGGATCCCCGTCCCACCAGCCGCCGTACAGACGCCAGATGTTGCGGACCACGAACTCCGGCTCGTCGTAGGTGGGCTGGAGGTACGGCCGGGAGGACAGGTCCGCCGGCAACGCCACCGTGTGCAGCACCTCGTCGAGAGTGGCGCCGCCGTTCATAAGCGCCAGGGTCTGCTTCACCAGCGACTCGAGGGCGGAGGCCACCTCGGTGAGCACCCGGCAGATTCGCTCCTTACCGGCGATGGGCAATCCGTGGGCCGGCAGGAACAACTCCGGCTCCAGAGCGGCCATGGACCGCAGGGCCCGGGCCCACTCGGCCGGGTACCGCTGCACCTTCTGCGGGTTGCCGGCGTTAGGGAACACCCAGGTCAGGAAGTCACCTCCGCACACGACCCTCTGGTCGGGCAGCCACAGCCAGGCGTGGTCGTCGGTCTCGCCCCGGTCGTGGTGCAGCACCGCCGGACGGCCGCCCAGGTCGATCTGGAGCCGGTCGACGAAGCTCACGTCCGGCCACACCCAGTCGACCGTGAAACGTGCCGGTCCCCCGCCCAGGCGCTGCAGGTTGCGGAACTGCCGGGCGTTGATCCGGGCGTTGTAACCCTCGGTGGCGTCGTAGCGGTGGAAGCGGTCGGCCACCGCGACGTGGGCCACCACCCGGGGGCGGCGCCGGCCCCTCCGGGCGGCCTCGGACACGATCAGGGGAGCGCCTCCCACGTGGTCCAGGTGGCCGTGGGTGTAGATGACGGTGTCCACCGGGTCCTCCGACCACCGCCGCAGGGACTCCAACACCGCTCCGGCCAGTGCCGCCGAGGAGGTGTCCACCAGGTTCAACCCGTCGGCACCGGCCAGGGCTACCACGTGGGAGAACGAGGCGATCAGGCTGATCCCGTCGCCGAAGTCGGCCAGCCCGGCGTCGAGCGGGTTCATGGACCGGGGATCGACTCCCTCGCCTCCGTCGTCGATCAGCCGGCTGGAGCGCTCGAGCAGCACATCGGCGAAGGCGTTAGCCGTCATGCCGTCAGCCCCGGCCCGACGGGCAGCTGACCACCCGGATGCCGAGGCTGATGCCCAGGTTGTCCGTGTAGACCTGCCAGTCACCCGGCCCGACCGGCAGGGCCACCCACTCGTCGCTGTGCCTCAGGGTCACGGCCGGGTCGGAGGAGGGGTCGGCGGCCCCGCCGGCTCTGACCACCGCCAGCCTGGCGATGCCTCCGACGCTAGAGAACAGCTGGTCCTGGTCCGGCCGGTTGCTGGTGACGGCCCAGGCCGTCCGGCCGCTCGCCAGCCGGAACGAGGCGCTGGGCGTCAGGTGGGTCAGCACGCCGGCGAGGAGCGGTTCCTGCTGGGCGGGCGGGCAGATGCTGCCCGCCGACGCCTTCGATGACCGGCTGCTGCCGCACCCTGCAGCGGCCGGTACCAGCACCAGGAGGGCTCCGACCGCCAGCAGGACCGGGCGGCGGAAGCGGCGGTCTTTCATCCGCTGGGACACGCCGAGAAGGAGTTCTTGGCTCCGCTTAGCCGCACGGTGTCAGCATAAGCGCCACAACCGAACGTGTTCGATGACCCGGATGCGACGAACGGCCCGGCGGCCCAGACCGCCCCGGTGAAGGTGTTAGACGTGCCCGACAATGTGAACGATGCCGCCGCCAGGCCGAGCCCCTGGAACGCCGGCGCCAGGGACCATCCGGTCCCCGAGATCGTGAGCGGGCCGTCGGCCACGATGGTCGCGGTGACCGCCGCCCCGCTCCCGTCGAGCGTGACCCCGCACGGGACGTACACCACCCCGGCCGGGATGGCTGAGGGAGCCGGCGACCACGCCCCGTTGGAGCACGACGCCGCCGGTATGGCGGTGTACCCCGAGCCCAGGGAGCGGGCCAGCGGCGACCCCGGGGCATAGGCCGCCATGTCGACGCTCAGCGGGCTGCCGCCCGGCGGGGTGGTGACCGGCGCCGGGGAGACGGTGTTGTGCGCGCCCGTCAGGTTGAACCCGCCGGCCATCTCCACTCCGCCGGTCAGAGAGTTCTGGGCGCCGCTGACCGAGACGCCGCCGTCGCTGTGCAGCCACCCGAACGTGTTCCTGGCCCCGGTGACCGTCACGGCCGACGGGCTCGGGTTCCGGGCCCACACGGCCGCCGAGCTCGGCGCCGGGTCGAGAGTCGTGGTCTGTGTCTGGCCGGACGTGGTCCCGGTCGCCGTTACGGTCAGGGTTCCGGGCTTCGCCGGGTCGGGCATCGGGAAGGTGACGAACACCCCGCCGTCCTCGTCGGTGGGTTGCGCCCCCCAGTCCAGACCGCCGATGTTGACGTCGACCTGGCTGTCGTTGGGGAAGCAGCAGAAGTACATCCCGTAGTCGCTGCCCCCGACCGGCCGCCCGGGGACGGAGATGAGCACGTCGATGCTGCGGGGGCTGGTGTTGTTGGTGCCGGCGAACTCGATCTGGTGGACCCCAGGACTCAGGTTGGCCGGAATGGCCAGGCTGCCGGCCACCGTCCCGGTGGAATCGGCGGTGAAGGACCCGAGCGGGATGCCCGCCGAGTGCACCTCGACGGTGACCGGAGAGCCGGGGTCGAACCCGTTGAACTTGAACGGGACCGGCGCTCCGGGGGTGAGGGTGACTGGCGCCATCGAGGTGAGCGAGGTCCCGTCGAAGAGGTAGGTGAGCACCCCGTTCAAGTTCGGTGCGCACTCGCTCTGGGGGTTGCCGTGGTAGGCGGCGTCCAGATTGCAGGCCATGATCCCCTGCCCGACGGCATTCGGGTGGAAGAAGAACCGGCTGTCGTCGAACCGTTGCTGCTCCGTCTGACCCGGCGCCAGGGAGGCCACCAGCTTGTTGATCTCCGGCCCGGTGAAGAACGCCTCCAGGTTGGACAGCGCCGTCTTGACGTTGTCGTAGTCGCCGCGGCAGAACAGGAAGGCGGTCAGGCCGGAGAGCAGGACGCAGTCGCGCAGTGACTGGTAGCTGTTGGACAGGTTGTCGAGCAGCTGCCGGCTCTGGGATCCGGGGGTCAGCAGGCCGGCCACCGTGTTCTGGAGGGCGGTCTCGCTGATACCGGTGGCCAGAGCCTGGGACGGGTCGGCGGGACAGAGGGCGTTGGGCCCGAAGGCGTTCTGCACGTCGACGATGTGGAAGTTGGGGGCGAACTGGGAGGTGGCGGCGCCCGCCGATCGGATGGCGTCGTCGATCGACTGCACCTTGCCCCGGACGTACTTGATGTCGGAGCGCAGGACTCCCCCGCAGTTGTCCCCACCGAAGTCGCTGGTCGACGGCACGATGCCCGGGTACGTGAGTTGATAGACGGATGCGTTGGGGAACTCGCCGGTCAGGAACCCCTCGGCGTTGGCCTCGATGCCCTGCAGCTTGGCGATCTTGCTGCCGGTGTGGAACAGGAGCGAATCGATGTTCTGGCAGCTGGCGAAGTGCGAGACGAGGAACTCCACCTCGCCGGGGACGTTGTCGTACTGGGCGAAGAGGACCTTGGCCAGGTTGGGGATCAGGCAGGCCGAGATCAGGTCGCCGAACCCGGCGTCGTTGCCGCCCATGGTGGCACTGACCACGTTGACATCCGATGGGCCGAGCCCGAAGTTGGCGGCGAGCCGCTGCTCCGCCTGGGTGACCTGGCTGGGCACGCCGGTCAGCGGGTCGGGCGGGATGATCGGGCCCTTGTCCGGGCTGACAGCGGCGCCGATCTCGGCGCCACTACATGTACGGTCGACCAGGGTGGTGCTGGTTCCCGGGTCGATGGTCCCGGCGAAGAGCTTGGCGTAGTTGGTGAGTGACCGGTGGCAGCCTGTGGCGTTGGTCCCGTAGGTGTAGGTGTTCTCCTGCTGCACGGCAGGGGGATAGTTGGTGCCGTCCTCGAACGGCGGCGCTCCCTCACCCGACGAGTAGGAGTCGCCGAGTGCCACGTACACGGGCCCGGCGGCCGGCGGCGTGCCGGGCGACGGGGCGAAGCCGGGACAGATGGTGACCAGGCTGTTGTCCGACGAGGTGCTGCCGTCGAGGTAGTTGGTGCCCGCCTGGGTGAGATATATGCACCCGTCGGAGCCGACCAGCGAGAGGTCTCCCCGGTAGCCCCCGGAGGCGAAAGTACTGAGTGTCGGGGTGCCCTTCAGGTTGCCCCCCGGGAAGTCGAACCTGGTCATCGTCCCGTCGGTGTTGTTGGTCACGACGAACTGCGGCGACGTGGCGTGGAACGAGATCCCGTCAGGCTCGTCGCCCATGGCCACCTGCTGTACGACATTGCCGGTCCGATCCAGGATGGTCAAGGCATACGACGGGGCCCGGGTGCTGAGCAGGAGATAGGTGCCCGTCGGATCGAAGGTCACCCCGTCGACATACGAGGCGGTGCTCGACGGGAGTGTGGCGAAGGCGTGGGCCTGGTGGGTCTGCGGGTTGACGTCCTCGATGGTGCAGGTGGCCGTGAACCGGCAGTCCTGCCCGACGTAGATCAGATCGTTGGTCCTGGGGTCGACGGTGATGCCCAGTGCGTTTCCCGGCGGCCCGAAGGTGGCCAGGGGAGCTCCGGTGGAGGCGTCCAGCTGGGCCACTCCGAGATCCGTGTTGGAATAGATGTGGCCGTCAGGGTGGTCGGTCAGCCCGCATCCGGCGTTGCTGGGAACCTCGGTCGAGGGATGGACGGTGGTTCCGTGCACGAACGTCGACGTGGATTTCTGAAAAAGGTACATCGGGCTGCTGTCGAAACCGCAGGTGTCGGCCCACACGTCCCCGTTGGGAGCGAAGGCCACCCCGCCCAGGAAGGCGGGAGCGGTGCCGAAGACCGCTTCCGTATATGGGGATTCCAGGGTAGGGAACGGTTGGCCCGGCGCCGCGCTCGCCGGCTGCTCGAGCGCGAACAGCCCGGTGGCGATCAACGCTGAAACGACCACGATCCTGGAACACCTGTTCAATTCTTGCCCCCTCTGCACCGCCCCAAATGTCCGGGGTCATTATGGATGTGCCGCAGAACCCGGTCAAGGTGTCGAGCCCGTACGGCACCGGGTCACCCCTTTTTTCCTGATCATCAACCTGTGCAGTCCGCTGGTCGAGCGAATCGATGTGGGTGCCATGCGGGCTCGGCTGATGATGAAGATGATGGGCCTGGTGGTGATGATCGTCATCACGGTCATCAGCGCCCACTCGTGCTCGGGTCAGGGATCTCCGGGGTCCCCCCTCGACCCGGCCAATCTGGTCAAGAACGGGATGGGCGGCCTGTGCGCCGACCGGCAGGCCGTGCAGTCGGCGGCCGGGGACGCCACCGGACAGCCCGGCCTGGCGGTGCCGGCCGGGGCCTCCTCCCTGGCCCGGATGGCCGGGCTCGGCGCCTCGGCCTTCTCCTGCCCCACCACCGCAGCCGGCGGCGGCTGACGCGGTGCGGCCCGCTCCCCGACCGCTAGGTTGCCTTCATGGCAGACGACGCCGTGGTCGGGAAGCTCGGCACCGTCACCCACCCCATCCGGCCGGAACGGCCGGGCGAGGTGGTCATCCACATCCGCGGCGGCACCGAGGTCTACATGGCGGTGTCGGACTCGGATCTGGAAAAAGGAACCGAGGTACTGGTGATCGGCCGGCGCTCGGCTCGAACCGTCGAGGTGATCCCGTTCGTCACATAGCTGACGTCGAGCGCGAGGATGGGGCCATCCATTTAGGAGGTGGCGAGGATGTTCGGATGGCACGTACCGGCCCCTGACGAGGCGCTTCTGGTAAGCGGGAAGAAGGCCAGGGGGGATGACCTACCGTTCCGCATCGTGACCGGCCACGGGGCGTATGTGATGCCCATCCGGTCCAGGGTGACCACCCTGACGCTGGCCATGCAGGAATCCGAGGTGGCCGAGGAGTGCGTGACCAAGCAGGGCATCGCCCTGCAGTGCCGGGCGGTGATCGCCTTCAAGGTGGGGGACGACCACGAGAGCATCGCCAACGCCGCCCGCCGTTTCCTCGAGGACCAGGATCGGATGTCCATCCTGACCGGCCGGATCTTCGCCGGGCACCTGCGTTCGATAATCGGCTCCATGACCGTCGAGGAGATCATCCGGGAACGCCAGCGGCTGGCCGAGGAGGTGCTCGACGCCTCCAAGCCGGAGATGGAGAAGATCGGACTGGTGGTCGACTCACTGCAGATCCAGTCGATAGACGACCGGGGATCCGGTTACATCGCCGCCCTGGCCGCCCCCCACCAGGCCGCCGTCCAGCGCGACGCCCAGATCGCCCAGGCCCAGGCCGAGCAGGCCGCCGCCCAGGCCCGGCAGGAGTCCCTGCGGGCCCAGGCCGAGTACGAGCGCCAGACCTCGATCACCCGGGCCGGATACAAGGCCGAGGTGGACCGGGCCCAGGCGGAGGCCGCCGCGGCCGGGCCCCTGACCACCGCCGAATCCCAGAAGGCGGTGCTGCAGGCCCAGGCCGAGCTGGCGGTGAGCAACGCCGAGTTGAAGGAGAAGGAACTGATCGCCACCGTCCAGAAGCCCGCCGAGGCGGAGGCCTACCGGATCCGGACCCTGGCCGAGGCCGAGTCGAGCCGCACCCGTCTGCAGGCCGAGGCCACGGCCACCGGCCAGGGGATCGTGCTGCAACGGATGCTCGTGGAGCGGATGCCCGAGATCATCGCCGCTGCGGCCGCCGAGCTGGCCAACGCCAATGTGACGGTGCTCAACGGGGCGGACGGCATGGGCCAGCTGGTCGCCGGGCTGGCCGGCCAGGCCGGTCAGCTCCTGAAGCTGGTCCAGGATGGCATGGGGACCGGCCCGGCCGGGCTCGTCGAAGCCGGCGAACCTACCCAAGCCGCCGAAGCGGCCGACCTGGCGCCGGCGGCCGCCAACGGGGCGCTGCCCGACGGCCGGTAGGCGCCGTTGCCGGCGCCCGGACGGGGCCGCATCTGCGGGCCGGGCGCCGGGCGCGTCGGGCGCGTCGGGCGCATCGGGCGCATCGGGCGACAAATATGGGCCGGAGTCATCCAGGGCCGCCTACTCTCAGGTCATGAGCGAGCCGCGCTGCGCCGAGGGGGCGACCCGGTGATCACCGATCTGGTGGCCTTCTCCCTGGCTGCTGCCCTGATCGTCCTCATCCCCGGTCCGGACACGTTGGTGGTGCTGCGCAACGTGGTGGTCGGCGGGCGCAGGCAGGCCGCTCTCACCAGCCTGGGGGTGCTGACCGGGTTGATGGTGTGGATGTCGGCGGCGGCGCTGGGTCTGACCGCGGTCCTGCGCGCCTCGCAGGACGGCTACCTGATCCTGAGGCTGGTAGGCGCGACGTACCTGCTGTGGATAGGGATCCAGGCGCTCCGCAGCCGGGTGGTCGGACAGCCGGTCGAAACGGCCGTCCGGTCCCACTCGGTCGTCGGCCGGGGGTTCCGGGCCGGGTTCATGACCGACCTGCTCAACCCGAAGGTGGGAGTGTTCTTCATCACCTTCTTCCCGGCGTTCATTCCCAGGCACGCCCCGGTGGCGGCGGTGACGGTGGGACTGGGCCTGATCTTCGTGGCCGAGACCGCGCTGTACTTCGCCCTGATGCTGGTCTTCGTCCACCGCCTCACCTCCTGGTTGTCCACCGACAAGTTCCGGCGCCGGCTGAACCGGGCCACCGGGCTGGTGCTGATCGGCTTCGGCATCCGGCTGGCCGCCGAGGGCTGAACCGGCTGGCTTGGTGGTGTCCGCTGGCTGACGGCTGACTGCCGGGTGGCCGCTGACCGGATGCCTGTCAGGTGGCCGCTGACCGCCGGGGTGGCCGCTGACTGGATTGCTGTCGGGTTGCCGCCGACAGCCGGGGGCCGGCGGCGGCTGACCGGGTGGCTGGCTGTTAGCTGCTCGGCAGGCGGCCCAGCCGGGACATCAGCGCCTGTAGGGCCAGGAGTTCGCCGGGGTTGTACATGAGGCTCTTGGACGTGAGGTCGACCTGGCGCACCGCTTCAATGGCGTCGGCCCGGCGGCGGGCGTCCGGCGCGGCGGCCAGCCGCTCCCGGTAGGCCGACGCCAGGGAGGCCAGCCCGGCCCGCAGCTCGTCGGTGCGCTGCCGGCGAACCTCCCGGCGGTGACGCTCCTCCATGGCTGCGACGCCGACGCTGAGTGCCGACTTGGCGGCCCTCCCCCGGCTCTTGGCCCCCCGGCTGCCCGACACCTCGGCCGCCCGGGCGTTGCGGTCGGTCAGATCCTGCAGTTCCCGGGCCTGCCGTTGCTTGAGCGGTGCGACGCTGGAATCGAGAAAGGCGACCAGCTCGTCGGCCACCATTGCAGCGGCCGCTCCCGTGCCGTCCAAGCGGGAGGGCACATCGTGCCAGGCCCGGCGGCGGGTCTCGAACTCAGGATCGGCCGCCAGCAGCCGGGCCCGGTCCAGCCGGCCTCCGGCCGCCTCGGCCAGCTGGCGGGCCCGGGCCGGATCGGCTCCGTCCGCCACCAGCGCCCCGACCACCGCCTCGGGCTTCAACGGGGAGAAATCCACCCGCACGCACCGGCTGGCGATGGTCACCAGCTCCGGCGGCAGGAACTCGGCCAGGATCACGAAGACAGTGGTGGGAGGCGGCTCCTCGATGGTCTTCAGCAGGGCCGGACCGGAGTCCCGCACCAGGTGGAAGTCATGGAGGATGACCACCTTCCGGCCCCCTTCCACCGGGCTCATGTAAGCGGTGCGGGTGACCTCCCGAGCGGCGTTGATACCGATCGACGCCCCTTCCCGCTCCACCGACACCACATCTGGGTGCAGTCCGTCCAGCACCCGCCGGCAGCTGTCGTCGAGGCCGTCGGCATGCTCGCCGCGCTGCGGGCACAGCAGGGCGGCGGCGAAGCCCACGGCCGCCATACGCTTCCCCGTCCCACTGGGACCGACGAACAGGTAGGCGTGTACCGGCCGGAGGGCCGCCGAACGCAACAGGGCCACCGCCCGGTCCTGGCCGGCCACATCGTCGTAGAGATCTCTCGCCGGCGCGGCTTCAACGGTCATGGCCCAGTCAGTCTGCCAGCCTTCTGCCCCCCGAGCCGTAGCGGGCCAGGGCCTGGTGGCATTCGGCTAGCACCCTCCGGCCGTCCCGGGTGATGGCGACCCAGTCGTAGACGAGCAGGAAGACCCCGCTCAGGCGGATCTGGCCCCGTCGATGCTCGTCGTAGGCCTTCTGCTCCGGGGTGCTGTGATGGATGTGGCCGTCCACCTCGACCGCCACCAGCGGATCCAAGAGGCTGTCGATGCGGTACTCGCCATCCGGGCCGGCCTCGACCTCCACGGCCATGGGCTCGAGACCCCCCTGCTTCATCAGGCGCAGGTAACGGCTCTCCAGCACGCTGGGGGACGGCCCTGCCAGGAGGGACCGCCGGCGCAGGGCGGCGCGCATGGCGCCAGCCCCCTTGCGGCCGTTCCGGCCGACCCGCCCGAGTTCGGCCTTCAGCCCCTCGACGGTCACCAGCCGGCGGGCCACGGCCCGGTCGATGGCGTCGTCGAGCTGGTCGCGGTCACTCTCGCCGGCCAGGTCCACCAGGGTCCGGAGGGGGTTGGTGCTCGGGATGGGTCCGTGGAAGCTGATGCTCGGAGCCGGTCCGCGGAGGCGGTGCACTACGAAAGGGCCGGGGCGGCCGTGCCCTCTATACCCGATGGAGACGGCGTGGCGATCGGGGGGCCGGACCAGGTCCCACAGCCACGCCGCCGATTGGTGGGAGGCCACCGCCAGCGGCCCGGACTCCAGCACTGCGATCATCAGGTCCTGGTGCGGCGACGCCGGCGAGCCGGCCAGGCGCACCACTCTCGGCGTCGGCCTCTCCCATTCCCCCGACCTCACCCTGGCCGCCTCCATGGAGGGCGTCACGCCGATGGCCCGCAGCTCCGGGCGGCTCATGACGCCGTACTGCCGGCGGAAGCGCAGGTTCACCTGGCGCCTCACATTGGGTTTCATAATATTTCATGATGTCATGTGTGAGCCCATTTTTCAACCTTGAGCTGTTTCAGAGTTTGACATGCGATTTCGGCTCACAGTTAGAAAAACCGCTCACAGAACGAGAGGGCAGACCCGCCCGACGGGTTCGGCGAGCGGCGAGCGGCGAGCGGCGAGCGGCGAGCGGCGAGCGACCTACAGCAGCGAAGCGACCGCTGCGGTCACCCGGGCCGCCACCGCCTCCACGCTGCCCGAGCCGTCCACCACCCGCCAGCGGTCCGGCTGGGCGGAGGCCAGGGCGGCGAAGCCGGCGTCGATACGGGAGTGGAACGCCGCGACCTCCGATTCGATCTTGTCCACCCCGCCCCGCGAGGCCCGCCGGTGGCGGGCCACGTCGGGGGGAACGGTGAGCAGGACGACCAGGTCGGGTTCCAGCCCGGCCGACGCCCACGCCGACAACGAGGCCAGCTCCTCCGGTGCCAGCCCCCGGCCGTAGCCCTGGTAGGCGACGGTGCTGCCGCTGAACCGGTCGCACACCACGTGGCGGCCGGCCGCCAGCGCCGGCTCTATGACCTGGTCCACGTGCTGGGCCCGGGCGGCCATCATCAGCAGGGCCTCGGCCCGGGGGACGATGACCGGCAGCGAGGGGTCCAGCAGGAGGGCCCGGATGTGTTCGCCGGCGGCCGTGCCGCCCGGCTCCCGGGTCAGCAGTGCGCCGATCGATGTGGCGAGTAGTTCGGCCTGGGTGGACTTGCCGCTGGCCTCGCCGCCCTCCAGGACGATGAACCGGCCCCGGCGCACAGATCTCAGTCGGCGGCCTTCCGCTTGACCGCCTTCTTCGCCGCCCCCGTCGCCTTCTTCTGAGCGCCGGCCGCCTTCTTCGTCGTGCCGGCGGTCTTCCGCACAGAACCGGCGGCCTTCTTGGCAGAGCCCCCGGCCTTGGTGGCCCGGCCCGCCGCCTTCTTCGCAGTACCGGCGGCCTTCTTGGCCCGGCCGGCCCGAGGCGGGGCGGCCCGCCGGTCGGCCAGCAGCTCGGCGGCCCGCTCGGGGGTGATGGCGTCCACGGTGTCGCCCTTGCGCAGCGACGCGTTGGTCGTCCCGTCGGTCACGTACGGCCCGAACCGGCCCTCCCTCAACAGGATGGGGGCCCCCGACACCGGGTCGGGTCCGAGTTCCTTGAGCGGGGCGGCGGCCGCCCCCCGGCCCCGGCGGCTCTTGGGCTGGGCGAACAGGGCCAGCGCCTGGTCCAGGGTGACTGTGAACAGCTGGTCCTCGCCCTCGAGGGAGCGGGAGTCGCTGCCCTTCTTCAGGTACGGCCCGTACCGGCCGTTGGTGGCCACGATCTCCTCCCCGTCGGCCGGGTCCACCCCGACCGTGCGGGGCAGCTCCAGCAGGCGCAGCGCGTCGGCCAGGGTCACCGAGGCGGGGTCCATGGTCCGGAACAGCGAGGCCGTGCGGGGCTTCTCCCCCGTTTCGGCCAGGTCCTCGGCCGTGCCGACCTGCACGTACGGCCCGTACCGGCCGGCCTTGACCACCACCGGCAGGCCCGACGAGGGGTCGGCACCCAGCTCCCGGTCGGACGAGCCGGCCTCCAGCAGCTCGACGGCCTTCTCCACCGTCAACTCGTCGGGGGCCAGGTCCTCCGGCAGCGACGCCCGCCCGTCGGCCTCTCCCGACTCCGAGGTCCGCTGAACGTACGGCCCGTAGCGCCCCACCCTCACCACGATCCCCGACCCCGGGCCGCCGATGGGGATGGAGTTGATCTCCCGGGCGTCGATCTCGGCCAGGTGCTCCGAGACCATGGTCTTGAGCCCGGGCCGGGCCGCCCCGTTCTGGCTGTCGCCGAAATAGAACCGGGTCAGCCACGGCACCGCGTCGCGCTCGCCGTTGGCTATGCCGTCCAGGTCCTCCTCCATTGAAGCGGTGAAGTTGTAATCGACCAGCTCCCCGAAGTGCCGCTCCAGCAGGCCGATGACCGCGAAGGCGGTCCACGAGGGGACCAGGGCGGAGCCCTTTTTCCAGACGTAGCCGCGGGCCTGGACGGTGTCGAGGATGGACGCGTAGGTGGACGGCCGGCCCACCCCCATGTCCTCCAGGGCCTTGACCAGCGACGCCTCGGTGTAGCGGGCCGGCGGGGAGGTGCTGTGCGCCTCCGCCCCCAGCGCCAGCACCGACAGGGCGTCGCCCTCGGCCAGGCGGGGCAGGCGGACCTCGCGGTCCTCCAGCTCGGCGTCGGGATCGTCGGAGCCCTCCACGTAGGCCCGCAGGAACCCCGGGAAGGTGATGACCCGCCCGGAGGTGGCGAACTCGGCGTCCTCACCGGCGCTGGAGGTGGCGCCCAGGCGGACCTGGACGCTCTGGCCCGCGGCGTCGGCCATCTGGGAAGCCACCGTGCGCATCCACACCAGCTCGTACAGCCGGCGCTGGTCGCCCTGCAGGCGGGTCTCCTCCGGGGTGCGGAAGGTGTCGCCGGCCGGGCGGATGGCCTCGTGGGCCTCCTGGGCGTTCTTCACCTTCTTGTCGTAGCGGCGGGGCGAGGCCGGCACGTACTGGTCCCCGTAGAGGGCCCGGGCCTGGCTGCGGGCCGCCTGCAGCGCCTCCTCCGACAGGGTGGTGGAGTCGGTACGCATGTAGGTGATGTAGCCGGACTCGTACAGGTCCTGGGCCACCCGCATGGTGCGGGCCGCCGAGAAGCGCAGCTTGCGGCCGGCCTCCTGCTGCAGGGTGGAGGTCATGAAAGGGGCGTGCGGGGTGCGCCGCCACGGCTTCTCCTCCACCGAGCGCACCGCGAAGTCGGCGCTCTCCAGCCGGCCGGCCAGGGCCCCGGCGCCCGCCTCGTCGAGCAGGACGGCGTCGGCCCGGGTCAGCCGGCCGTTCTCGTCGAAGTCCCGACCGGTGGCCAGCCGCTTGCCGTCGAGCTCCACCAGGGACGCCCCGAAGCCGTCGCCGCCCTTGGCGAAGCGGCCGGCCAGGTCCCAGTAGGAGGCGGCGGTGAAGCGCATGCGGGCCCGCTCCCGCTCCACCAGCAGCCGGGTGGCCACCGACTGCACCCGCCCCGCCGACAGCGACGGCATGACCTTCTTCCACAGGACCGGGCTGACCTCGTAGCCGTACAGCCGGTCCAGGATGCGCCGGGTCTCCTGGGCGTCGACCAGGCGGCGGTCCAGGTCCCGCCACTCCCGCACGGCCCGCTCGATGGCCGGACGGGTGATCTCGTGGAACACCATCCGCTTGACCGGGATCCTGGGGGCCAGCACCTCGAGCAGGTGCCAGGCGATGGACTCCCCCTCGCGGTCCTCGTCGGTGGCCAGATACAGCTCGCTGGCGCTCTTGACCATGTCCTTGAGCTTGCGGACCTGGTCCCGCTTGTCCCGGTTGACCACGTACAGCGGTTTGAAGTCGTTCTCGACGTCCACCCCGAGCCGGGACCACGGCTCGGACTTGTAGGCGGCCGGGACGTCCGCGGCGTTGCGGGGCAGGTCCCGGATGTGCCCGATGGAGGACTCGACGTCGTAGTCGGAGCCCAGGAAGCGGGCGATGGTGCGGGCCTTGGCCGGCGACTCGACGATGACTAGCGGTTTGGGCATGGGTCCCCAATTGATATAGGAAAAAGGGAAGACCGGGGTGGCCGCCTCCCCTCCGACTTGGCGCACAGGGTATAGCGGCTTTCCCCGTTGAGCCGCCATACCGGCCGGTGGCCGGGCCCCACGGGGCCCGGCCACCCGGAGTTCAAGCTACCGACCAGCCGGTGGGGCTCAGGACCCCACCCCGGCCCTCTCGGTGCCGGGCTCCTCGCTCGGGGCGGGGGCGTCCATGGCGGTCATCTTCCGCTTGGAGAACGCCAGCCCGGCCAGGATGACGGCGGCGGCCACGACCGCGATGACGGTGCGGGCGGCGGTGTTGTTCTGCAGGCTGATGACCGCCGGCAGGATCAGCAGGCTCACCAGGTTCATGACCTTGATCAGCGGGTTGATGGCCGGTCCGGCGGTGTCCTTGAACGGGTCCCCGACGGTGTCGCCGATGACCGCCGCCTTGTGGGATTCCGACCCCTTGCCGCCCTCGTGGCCGTCCTCGATGTACTTCTTGGCGTTGTCCCACGCCCCGCCGGCGTTGTTCAGGAAGTTGGCCATCAGCAGGCCGGTGAGGATGGTCCCGGCCAGGAACGCCCCGAGCGCCAGGTCGCCGATACCGAAGCCGACCACCACCGGCGACAGCACGGCCAGCAGGGCCGGGGTGGCCAGCTCCCGCTGGGCGGCGGCGGTGCAGATGTCGATCACCCGGCCGTACTCGGGCCGCTCGGTGCGGTCCATGATCCCCGGATGCTCCCGGAACTGGCGGCGTACCTCCTGCACCACGGTGCCGGCGGAGCGGCCCACGGCCCGGATGGCCAGCGACGAGAACAGGAAGGCGATGGAGCCGCCGAGGAGCAGCCCCAGGAACGTCTTGGGGTTGGCCACGTTGATCATGCTCTGCGACACGTTGGTGAACAGGGCGTTGGCGGCGTGCCCGGCCAGGGGCGGGACTCCCTTGGCCGTCTGGGCGATGGTCTGGATGTAGCTGGCGAACAGGGCCACGCCCGCGATCACCGCCGAGCCGATGGCGAAGCCCTTGGTGATGGCCTTGGTGGTGTTGCCCACCGCGTCCAGGCTGACCATGATCCGCTCGGGTTCGCCCTGGAACTCGCCGCTCATCTCGGCTATGCCCGCAGCGTTGTCGGAGATGGGCCCGAACGTGTCCTCCGACACCACGATCCCCGAGTTGGACAGGAGCCCGAGACCGACCAGCGACACCAGGTACAGCTCGAACTGGATGTCTCCCTGGCCGAGCGCGATGGCCACCACGATGGCCACCACGATGGCGATGAGCGCCGGGAACGACGACTCCAGGCCGGTGCTGATGCCGGACAGGATCGCGGTGGCCGGCCCGGTACGGGTGGACTCGGCGATGTCACGCACCGGGGTGGTCTCGGTGGACGTGTAGTACTCGGTGATACGGCTGGCCACCTGGCCCAGCACCACGCCGGTGGTCACCGCCCAGAACACCCGGAAGTTGTGCACGTAGAACGCCGAGACCAGCAGCGTGCCCACGATGGTGAGCACGGCGGACACCAGCAGACCCCGGTTGATGGGGGCCATGGCCGTGCGGTCCTTGTTGCCGGCCCTGACCACCATGACCCCGATGATCGAGGCCAGGATGCCGATGGCGGGCACGATCAGCGAGAAGACCAGCCCGATCTGGGCCTTGGCCACCGGGAAGGCGGTGTTGGCCAGGATGAGGGTGGCCACCAGGATCACGACGTAGGACTCGAACAGGTCGGCGCCCATGCCGGCGCAGTCGCCGACATTGTCCCCGACGTTGTCGGCGATGGTGGCGGCGTTGCGGGGGTCATCCTCGGGGATCCCGGCCTCGACCTTGCCGACCAGGTCGGCGCCCACGTCGGCGGCCTTGGTGAAGATGCCACCACCCACCCGCATGAACAGGGCCAGCAGGGAGCAGCCGAAGCCGAATCCGACCAGGACCGCGGTGGCCACGTTCTGGGCGACCATCACGATCACGGTGGCCCCGATGAGGCCCAGACCGACCACGAACAGGCCGGTGATGGCCCCGGTGCGGAAGGCGACCTTCAGGGCGCCCTGCAGGGATCCGTCACGGGCGGCCGCCGCGGTGCGCACGTTGCCGCGGACGGCGGTGCTCATCCCGATGTAGCCGGCCAGGCCCGACAGGCTGGCGCCGACCAGGAAGGCGATGGCCCGGAACAGTCCGGACAGGCCGTAGGAGAGGTCGGTGTGGGTGGCCCCGCCGACCAGGTGGGTCACCTTGCTGGCCGTGACGAACACCAGGATGGCCAGCGGGATAACGATGATCCCGATGGCCTTGAACTGTCGCACCAGATAGGCCTGGGCGCCTTCTTGGACCGCTTTCGCGATCTCGATCATCGAGGGGGTGCCCTGGTCGGACGCCAGCATGTTCCTCATCAGGATCACACCCGTGACGATGGCGGCCAGGCCGCACGCCAGGGCGAAGATCATCCAGCCCCATTCGGCGCTGTGCAAGTGGAACGACTGGTATCCCCCGTCAGCCATGTATCTCATGTCCAGGCGGTTCCTTTCTTCTTGGCTTCTATTGCTCTGCTGGTCTGCGTGAACCGGCCGGGCGGATCCGCCGGCCGTTGCTGCGGGCGGGTTCGCCGTCCCGGCGGTCGGGGCCGCCGGCCTGGGCCGGGCCCTCCCGGCGCACCAGGATCTGGCGGGCCACCCTCTCCCCCAGGGTGCGGTCCTGCCCGTCCACCGACACCACCACCGGGCCGCCGAAGGGGTGCTTCTCCCGGACCTCGACCTCCACGCCGGGGCGCACGCCCAGGTCGTCGAGGAACATGGCCACATCGGGATCCGTGGAGCCGGGGAGGGCCACCACGGCCCGGTCGCCCGGCGAGAGGTCGTACAGCGGCGGCATCCTGGGCAGGTCGTCGGTGCCGGCGCTGGGTATGGGGAAACCGTGGGGGCAGGTGGTCGGGCAGTCCAGGGCGGCGAACAGCCGGTCCTCCACCTCCTGGGGCAGCTGGTGCTCGAACGAGGGCGCCAGCCGGTCGGCCTCGGCCCAGGCGTAGCCCAGCATGTCGGCCAGGAACCGTTCCACGATCCGGTGGCGCCGCACCACGCTGATGGCCCGCCGCCGGCCGGCGTCGGTCAGCTGCACCCCGTGGTAGGGCGTGTGGACGGCCAGGCCCCGGTCGGCCAGCTTCTTGACCGTGGCGGTCATGGTCCCCGGCGTCACGTTCAGGGACGCGGCCAGGTCACCGGTGCGGGCCCCTTCTTCCCCGGACCCCCCCGACGAGATTCGCCAAATGGCCTTCAGCGTCTCGCGCTCGGATTTTGTCAGCGCCGCGTCCATAGATTGCGGCGGGGGACGATACTTTTTGCCTCAGCTAAAAGTCAAGGGTAGCGGGCCCAAATGTTGTCGCACTCCTCGCAGACACTGGGAGGCACCAGCCCGACCCGCATGCCCAGCTGGAACACCTTGCAGCCCAGGCACAGCCCCATGCCGGCCTCCAGGCCGGCGGCGGTGGCCAGCACGGCCAGCACCGCCTTGGCCGCCCGGGGCCGGCCGTAGCGGTAGTGCAGGGCCAGAGCGGCGCCGGACATGGCCAGCCCCATGGCCTGGGCCATCCGCTTGGGTGGTCCCGGGGAGTACCGGTGCTCGACCTGGATCCGGGGGGTGACCACCTCGGTGGCCAGGCGGCCGAGAGGGCTGAGCCGGGGCCCGGTGGCCACCCGCGCCGCGAACCCGTAGGTCAGGGGTACCGTCAGCCACGGCTGGTCGGCGGCGATGGCGGTGGCGGCCATGGCCACCACCCCGCTGGCCACGACCCGGGCGGAGGTCTCGTTGACCGGGTTGGGGAACCCGAGGAGGCGGCCCATCAGTCCTGCTCGGAGATCACCACGCGCAGGATCTCGGAGGTCTCGTCGCCGCTCTCCTGCTCGGGGCCGCCGAAGAGGGTCATCCACACCGCGGTGCCTTCCGGACCGGAGTCGAAGCGGACGTCGTCAACCAGGGACCGGATGAGGGGGATCCCGAGACCCCGCTCGAAGTTGAGCCGATCGGGGTCGGTGACCGGCGGGTGGGCGGGCAGCCCTTCGGGATCGAAACCGAGGCCGGAGTCGGCCACGCACACCTCGAACCGCTCGGGGGCCTCCCAGCAGCTCACCACCACCGGGGCGTCCCCGCCGGTGCCCCGGTTGGCCTCGATGGCGTTGGTGCAGGCCTCGGACACGGCCAGCTTCAGGTCGTCGATACGGTCGTCGGCCAGCGCCCGGCGGGCGATGGCCAGGGAGGAGACGACCAGGCGGACGACGGCGATGTACTCGGCCCGGGGCGGGACGGACAGTTCGAGGGACATCTCCATCGCCACGGCCGGGTACCTAGTTGCCGCCGGTGGCCTCGTCGACGGACCCGCTGATCCGGAACACGGTGGTGAGACCGGTGATCTCGAACACCTTGAGGATCCGGGGCTGGGTGCACACCAGGGTCAGATCGCCGTCGTGGCTGCGGAGGCGCTTGAGGCCGCCCACCAGCACCCCGAGGCCCGTGGAGTCCAGGAAGTCCACGCCCTCCAGGTCGGCGACTATCTGGCGGTGCCCCTCGCTGACCAGCTCGACCAGCTTCTCCCTGAGGCGGGGGGCGCTGTAGACGTCGACCTCCCCCTTGACGGCCAGGACCGTGTAAGGCGATCGACTGTCGTCGACCTGTAAGCCGAGCTCCATGTGGACTTTTCCTCCCGAGTTCATTCGACCTCCCCCGACCTTACCCGCGCCGGGGCGATCCCGACCGAATCAGTTGGTGGGGGCCGGCCGTCAGCCCGGCTGCCGGATCATTCCCCGACGATGGTCGCTTCCAGGATACGGACCGCCGAGGCGGCGGCCGCGACGGTCTCCCGGTCGGCCAGGAGACCCTGCAGGAGGGCCTCGCCCTGGCGCCAGTCGGCGGCGGCGTCAGAGGCGACGATGTCCAGGGTGCGCAGGGTCGAGCCGTCGGCGACCGGGCCGGCCAGGGCCCGGTGGTGCTCGTAGGACGCCCACAGGCGGGGCAGGGCGAAACGGTAGGCGCCGGCCAGGCGGGCCACCGTGGAGGTCGCCGCCGCCGTGTCAGCCGGCGCCGTGTCAGCCGCCGGTGTACCGGCCGGCGCCGTGTCGGTGGGCGATGGGTCGGCCGCCGGCGGGGCGGCCAGCGCCTGGAGCCGGGCCAGGGCGGCGGCCACGGCGGCCCCGGCCGGCTCGATCAGCGCGTCACGGTCCACGTCGGCGAGGACGGGCAGCCGGTCCCACCACTGCCGGGCCCGCCAGGCGTGGTGCTGGCTGTGCCGGTCCAGCATGAGCTTGACGGCCGGGTCGGGGGTGGAGGCCACCCACGACCCGAGGATCTCGAACATGCGCCGCTCGAACCAGGCGTGGGATCCGGCCAGCCGGGCCGACTCGTCCAGGGAGGTGCTCATCCGCCCGCCCGGCGGGGAGGGAGGATCACCCGGCGTCGGCGGTCGGCCTCACGGCCAGCCCCTGGTGGACCAGGTCGAGCATGGCTTCGAAGACGCCGTCGACCGGACCGAAGGGGAAGTCCGGCTTGGATATGACCAGCGACACCACCCCGTGTATGACCATCCAGAGCAGCTCCGCCTCCTTGACCGGGTCGGCGAGGGGGGCGATCGAGCCCTCGGCGGCGGCGGCCAGGTCGGCGGCCACCGCGTCCAGCCCGGCGGTATCGGCCAGCCGCTCGTCCACGAACCGGTCCGGCGTGCAGTCGGGCCGGCTCATCATCAGGATTCGGTAGTGCTCCGGGTTGTCCAGCCCCCATTTCAGGTAGGCGTAGCCCCGGCGGCGGATGCGCTCCCAGGCGTCGGCTCCCCCCTGGGCGGCCTCTTCCATGGCCCGGTCCAGCTGCTCGGCCTGCTTCTCGCACACCGCGAACACCAACTCGTTGCGGTCGGCGAAGTGCAGGTAGATGGACGGGGGGGTGACCCCCACGGCGGAGGCGATGGCCCGGATGGACAGCGCCGACTGGTCGTTGGTCTCGATCAGGATGCGCTCGGCGGCGGCCAGGATCTCGTCGCGCAGTTGCTCACCCTTGCCACGCGGAGAGCGGGTCCGCCGCTGGGGAGGTACCTCGGATACTGCGCTCACGAGCGGTCATGCTAATCCGGGCGCCGGCCCGGGTGCCGGGGCGGGCCGCCGCCCAGCGGGGGGCGATCCGGGGCGGGGGCGGGCCCGGGGCGGCTACCGGTACCGGTTGGTGATGGGCACCCGCCGGTCCCGGCCGAACGCCTTGGAGGTGACCCGCACCCCGGGCGGGGTCTGCCGGCGCTTGTACTCGGCCACGTCCACCAGGCGCACGACCCGCCGGACCACGTCCTCGTCGAATCCGGCGTCGACCAGTTCGGTGGCGGTCAGGTCGTCCTCCACGTAGGCGAACAGGACCGGGTCGAGCACGTCGTAGGGGGGCAGCGACTGATCGTCGCGCTGGTCGGGGCGCAACTCCGCCGAGGGCGGCTTGGTGAGGACGTCGGGGGGCAGCACCGGTACCGGCCCGGCTGCATCACGCCAGCGGCACAACCGGTACACCATGGTCTTGGGCACATCCTTGATGACGGCGAAGCCGCCGGCGGTGTCCCCGTAGAGGGTGGAGTAGCCCACGGCCGCCTCGCTCTTGTTACCGGTGGTCAGAACCATCCACCCGTGCTTGTTGGACAGGGCCATGAGCAGCACCCCCCGGATCCGGCTCTGAATGTTCTCCTCGGTCAGGCCCGGCTCGGTGCCGGCGAAGCTGGGGGCGAGCAGGTCCAGGAAGGCGGCGTGGGCCGGCTCTATGGGGATGCACCGGAAATCCACGCCCAGAGTGGCGGCCAGCGCCTCGGCGTCGCTCTGCGAGCCGGAACTGGAGTAGCGGGAAGGCATGGTGACGCCGTGGACGTGGGCCGGCCCCAGCGCGTCGGCGGCGACGACGGCCACCAGGGACGAGTCGATACCGCCCGAGAGGCCGATGACCACGTCGGTGAACCCGTTCTTGCGGACGTAGTCGCGGGTTCCGAGTACCAGGGCCTGGTAAACCTCCGCCTCCGGCCCCAGCCGTTCGGCCACCGGCGCCACCAGGCGGGTGTCGTCGGCCCGCCGGGTCGGCCCGGACGTGATCGTCTGCACGGGCAGCGGGGCGGCGTTGTGGTGCCCCCGGGGGTCGAGCAGCCGCTTGCGGTAGACGGGGCGCACCTCCAGATCGAAGATGGCCAGGTCCTCCGCGAACTGGGGCAGGGCCGCCATCAGCCGGCCGTTGGCGTCGAACACCATCGACGCCCCGTCGAAGACCAGTTCGTCCTGACCCCCCACGCAGTTGACGTAGACCAGCCCGCAGCTCGCGTCGGCCGCCCTGGTCGCCAGCATGCGTTCCCGCTCGGCAGCCCGGTCGGCGGAATAGGGGGAGGCGTTGATGTTGATGATGAGCTCGGCGCCGGCGGCCGCCTGGGCGGCGACCGGCCCGTTGGGGCTCCAGGCGTCCTCGCACACCGAGACACCGCAGCGCACCCCGGCGATCCCGAACAGCTGGGTGGCCCCGCCGCCCGCCGCGAAGTAACGCTGCTCGTCGAACACGCTGTAGTTGGGCAGAACCTGTTTGTGGTAGACGCCGCGGATCTCGCCGTGGGCGCAGACCGCAGCGGCGTTGTAGAGATCGAGCCGCTCGTCCACGAAACCGACCACGGCCACGCAGCGCTCGGTGGCCGCCGCCACCTTGGTCATGGCCGACATGTTGTCGGCGATGAACCCGGGCTTGAGCAGCAGGTCCTCGGGGGGATATCCGGTGACCGCCAGCTCGGGAAAGACCACCACATCGGCGCCGGCTCCCCCCGCCGCGCTGATGGACTCGATGATCCTGTCGGAGTTGCCGTCGAGGTCGCCGACGACCGGGTTGATCTGGGCCAGGGCGACGCGCAGTCGGGTCACTCCTGCGAGCGTAGGGGCCGCGCCGGGCCCGGCTCGACCCCGACACCACCGGGGACCGTTGCCGACCGAGCCGAATTCGGCATTATCCGCCACTTTCCGCGGCGGGCGGGCCTACGGGCATTAATGTCCCGCTCCGACACCGGCACTGAAGAAAGGGACACCACGTTGACCGTCAACCAGTCTCGTCCAGGCCACTCCTCCATCATCACGGGGTTCAAGAACTTCCTGATGCGGGGCGACATCATCGTGGTGGCGGTCGGCCTCGCCATAGCCCTGGCGTTCAGCACGCTCATCGCCGCGTTCACCTCCTCGGTGATCAACCCGCTGGTCAACCGCATCGGCGGGAAACATCCGGTGGCGTTCGGCATCCAGCTCGGAACGGCCGGCAACAAGTCCACGTTCATGGACTTCGGGGCGTTCATCTCGGCGATCATCTATTTCATCATCTACGTGGCCATCGTCTATTTCCTGATCGTGATGCCTTACAAGGCCATCCAGGCCAGGCGGGGCGTTTCCGTCTTCGGCGAGCCGGCGCCGGCCAAGTCGTGCCCGTACTGCCTGTCCGAGGACCTGCCGATGGCCGCCACGAAGTGCCGCTTCTGCGGCAGCGAGCTGACCGCCCTATAGGGTCGCCCGGCGCCGGGCCGGTCCCAGCGGCCTCCGCCGGCCCGCCGCCGGTCTCCCGGGCCGGCGGGGCCCAGACCGTCGTCGTCGGCGGCGGATGGGCGGCCGCCCGGTCAGAGGATTCCGGTGAGGAGCAGCACCGCCACCACGATCACGGCGACAGCCACACCCAGCCCGGCCACGATCCAGACCGGGATCCGGCTGGCCTCGGGCGCCGGGTCCTGGGTCTGCGAAGCGGTGAACAGGCGGCTGACCGCCATGGTCTCCTCGTAGACGGACTCCCCCACCGACGGCGCCGCCCCCGACCGCCGGGTCCCCGATACCGGCTCGGGATCGACGAAGACCGGCCGGGGCGGCGCCGGGCGCGCCGGCGCTACGGCGTCGGCGGCACCGGGCGCCGGAGCCGGGGGGAGCGGCGGAAGATCGGAGGACAGCGGGGATAGCGGTGACGGCGGAGCGGGTGCAGCGGGTGCACCCGGCGCCGGGTCCGACCCGGTCGGCTCCGGCCGACTCGGAGCCTCCGGGGCGGCGGGTGGCGACCCGATGCCGCCGGGCGGGGGCGGGGGGGACGGCGGGCCCCCCGGCGCGGCCCCCGGCGCGGCCGGGGATGCCGGCTGCGGGGCCGAACCCAGTGGGGGGAGCGGCTCGGCCGGCTTGCGGATCGGTGGGCTGGGCTGCCCCCGCGACCCCTGCTCGGGGATCACCACCCGGCGCTCGCCCGGCTCGGGGGCGGCCACGGCCGGGCTGCGGCGAGGAGCGGGCGGCGAGGCCGGCGGGGGGTCGGGAAAGCGCCCGGCGGGCGCGGCCGGTTCGTCGTCGGCGGGCCCCCCGGCTGGAGCGGCGGGCTCCCCGACGGGCGCTGGGCCCCCAGCCGGCGGCGGCGTCATTGCGGCAGGCGGGGGCGCCGGGTCCGTGGCGGCAGGCGCCGCCGTTGCCGCGGCGGCAGGCGCCGCCGTTGCCGCCGCGGCAGGCGGGGACGCCGGGACGGA
Organism: Acidimicrobiales bacterium; assembly: GCA_035702985.1. Lineage (GTDB taxonomy): Bacteria > Actinomycetota > Acidimicrobiia > Acidimicrobiales > Palsa-688 > JAKAXG01. Next base: position 6,220 of record DASSZD010000141.1, on the reverse strand, counting down.
CGGAGACGGTGGCCCCGCCGGCAGCAGGGGCGGCAGCCGGAAACGGTCGGCGGAGGACTCGAATCCCTCCACCCGGACCGAGGGAGCGGTCGGGTGCAGGCTCTCCCCCCCGGCCGGCCACGAAGGGAATCCGGCCGGCCCGGGAGCCGCGACCGGGCCGGATCGCACCGGGTCGCCCTCCTCTCCCCAGGCCAGGAAGTCGGTGCCGGGCCAGGCGGCCTTCTCCTCGACGGACTGCAGGGCCCGGGCGAACTCCAGGGCGGTCCGGGGACGGCCCTCCGGCTGCTTGGACAGCGCCGCTTCGAGCAGTTCCGACAGGGCCAGCGGGATGTGCTCGGAACGCAACGGACGGACGGGATCGCGCAGAATGCGCAGGATGACCGAGGCCGGGGCTTCGTTCTCGTAGGAGGCGAACGGGGCCTTGCCGGTGAGCAGCTGGTACATGGTCGAGGCCAGGCCGTACACGTCGGTGGCCGGGGACAGGTGCTGGCCTTCGAGCATCTCGGGAGCGGCGTGGAGGGTGGTGAAGCCGAACACGCCGGCAGTGGCCTGGGCCGACGCTTGCAGGGCCGCCACCCCGAAATCGGCCAGGGCCGGTTCGGCCACGTTGGTGACGAGGATGTTCTGCGGCTTCATGTCCCGGTGGAGGAAACCGTTGCGGTGAGCCGTCTCGAGGGCACCGGCGATCTTGACCCCGATGCGGGTCACCTCCTGGGGGTCCATCGGCCCCTCGGTGCGCACCCGCGATCCCAGCGAGCCCCGGCACAGCTCCAGGACCAGGACGGGGCGGCCGTCCGAGGTGGTGGCCGGGCGGTACAGGGTGACGATGTTCGGGTGGTCGCTGACCTTGGCCAGCGCCTGGATCTCCTGGTGAAACGTCTCGATCAGGTGGGCGTGGATGGTGTCCACCTTGAGAATCTTCAGCGCCACGGCCCGACCGGTCCCGGCTTCCACGGCGCGGTAGACGGTGGCGAACGCTCCCCCACCGATCTCGGTGAGCTCCGAATAGCCGGGGAGGGGACTCTCGACGGCGGCCGGCTTGGGCTTTCGGAACGCCACGGGCCAGAAACCTACTAGCGGTCGTTCCCCGCCGGGGCGGGCGGTTCGGGATCGGACCGGAGGCGGAGTGGTCGGGACCGGGCGGCGCCCCCTCGAGCCGGGGTGTCCCCCGGGTCGGTCGGGCGGCGGAATATGCGGGAATGTCCGGTCCCGCCGGGTGTCCGGGCGGCGGGGTCCGTGGCTCGGCGGGGGGCGTGGCCGACCGACAGCAGGGCCCACAGCCGGCCCCGGCGGTCGAGCTGGCGGTGGATCAGCCGGTGCAGGCTGTCCTGCAGCTGCCAGGCCCGCTCCGCTGAGTCGGCCTCCAGGGGCTCCGAAGGGGCGAACACCGCCCGGTCGGCGATGACGGCGATGGCGGCGGCCGGCTCGACCAACTCGGAGCCGAAGTGGTGGGCCACGTCGGCCGCCACCTCAGCGTTGGTCGCCCCCGGCGGGGCCGGCATCCCGGCCCGTTCCAGACCGTCCAGGAACTCCAGCCAGGCGCCCACGGCCCGCTCGGCCGGGTCGGCGGAACGGCGGTTGCGGCGCCGCCACGCCCGGCGCAGCGCAGCCTGACCGGGGCCGATCAGGCCCATCAGCACCAGGGCCGCGGCCAGGGCGATCAGCGCCAGCAGCCATACCGGGATGGAGCGGTGGCGGCTGACTTTGAAACGGGCCCGGGGGGCCAGGGCGTGCCCTCCGGTGATCTGGTTGCGGGGGACGGCGTTGGCCGACCGGGGCGGGAGGGTGGTGGGGGCGGCCTGCACCGCCTCCGGGGGCGGCGCCGCCGCCGAGGTGGTGGCATCGGGGGTGGGGTCGGCGACCACCCATCCCACGCCGGCCACCGGTATCTCCACCCAGGCCCAGGCCTGGCGACTGGTGACCCGGTAGGTGCCGGCGGCGAGCGGCGAGCCGGCCGACGACCCGGCCAGCCGGAAGCCCGTGACCACCCGGGCCGGCACCCCCAGGTACCGGGCGACCATGGCGTACAGGGTGGCGAACTGCTCGGGCGTGGCCGCCCGGTTCACGGTGACGGCGTTGATGACCTCCGACAGCGATGTGCCGCCCACGGTGGCGGCTGGGCCGGGCACCGAGGTCGTGGTTCCCGGCCCCGGAGGGGTGGAGCCGGGGTTGGCCGCCGCTCCCGCCGCCTGGATCCGCTTCTCGTCCCGGTGCAGTACCGCCAGCGCCTGCTGGAGGAACGCCAGGGTGGGAGCCGGCCGGGTGCCGGTCAGCTGGGCCAGGAAGCGCAGGACGGTGGCCAGGTCGGTGGAGGTGTTCGGCGGGATGCCTTCGGCGGCTGCCGGGGCCAGGGTGACGTCGATGCCGTCCGCGGCCGGCAGCCCGGTAAGGGTGACCGCAGGTGCCCTGGACGTCACGGTGTAGTGGGTCCCGCCCCCGGCGGACTGCGGCAGCAGCATCCCGGTGACGGGGTCGGCCGCGACCCGGCTGCCGGCCACCGAGACGGGCCGGTCCAGGGCTGGCAGCAGCGGCACCGGGACGGGGCCGCTGATGGTCACCTGCTGGGTGACCGTCTGATCGGCCACCGCCTGGGTCCCGGCCGGCGGCCCCGGCACCCGGCCCCCGGTCGGCTGGAACGTGGCGCTGAACCGCCACTCGGCCCCGTCGTAGGCGGCCAGATCGGCCAGGGCCAGGTAGCCGGTGGAGGGGGCGCTCAGCCTGGCGGTCAGCTCCGGGACGGGCGGCCGGTGCGGGTGGCCGTCGCGCAGTTCGGCCATCACCCCGACCGGGTCCACGATGGCCGGCACGGCCAGAGGCGGTCGGCGGTGCACCGGGGCCGGGCTCCCGGCCAGCCCGGGTACCGACGGAGCAACGGCGGCCAGGCCGGCGGCCACCACCGCGGTGAGGGCCAACCCGGTCAGAACCAGCCTCCGACGTGACGGCGGCTCGGGGTCGTCCGGACCCGACATCCGGGCCGCGGCGGCGCCCTGGGGGGTACCCGTGGCAGTTCCGGCCGGCGTGGCCGGCGCGGCCGGCGCCGGGACCATGCTGGCCGCCGCCAGCGCCAGCAGGACCAGCAGGACCGGGGCCCCCGCCCGGTCGTGGCGGGGGGCGGCGGACGCCACCGCGAAGCAGATCAGATAGAGCAGAACCGGCATCGCCAGTGCCGGTGCACCCCGGCCGGTCCCGGGCCGGGCGGCCTGTCGCGACCAGCCCGATGAGCCGGGGACCCCGCCCCGGATGACGATCTCGGCGGCGGCCGCACTGCCCACCCAGGTCAGCACCGCCAGCGCGGTGATGGTCAGCACCCCTCCCGACAGAGGCAGCGTCTCGGTGAGCACCCGGCCCGGCCCTCGTACCAGTGCGCCGGCCACCCCGGACGGGTCGGCCCCGATGGCGGCCAGGAGGAGCAGGACCAACCCGACCAGTGACGCCGTGTACGCCACCGGGGCGGGCAGCCGCAGGCCCCGGCTGCCCACCAGGGAGATGAGTGCCGCACCCCCGGCCGCCCCGGCCAGGACGCCCGGGGCACCGGCCACCCGGTAGGCCGGCAGGGCGGCCAGGGCGGCCACCCACACCGCCACCGCCAGCAGCGTGACCGGGACCGCTTCGGGCGGCACGATCCGCAGGGCCGACCGGGGGCTGAGCCCCGGGCGGGTGAGGCTCATACCGGGGGCGCTCACCGGGTCAACCCGGCGTTCCAGCGGCGGGCCAGCTCGTCGGCCCCGCCCACCTGGACGACCACCAGGCCGGGGTGGAGGGGCAGCCGGCCGGGCCGGTCCACCACCGATATCACGATCACCCGGTCGAAACGGCGGCGCAGGGCGGCGGCGGTGGGCAGGCTGGCCGGGTCCAGCCGCCCGGTGACCACGACCAGGGCGGTCCCCCCCCGGTCGCGGCGCAGCAGCACCAGTTCGGCATCGAGGGACCCCTCCTCGTTCGGGGCCACGCCGGTCAGGTAGTCCACCACCGCGGTGGGATCACGGTAGGCCGGTCCGCCCAGACGGTCGCCGGTGGTGGTGCGCAGCTGCACCGGGGCCCTGCCCTCCGACATCGACACGGCCACCGAAGCGGCCACGTCCACGGCCTCCTCGAACGACTCCTCGGAGTACCCGGCCGGCTGCAGGTCGAGTAGCAGGACCGTGTAGGGCTGGGCGGTGTCCACGTTGTGGCGCACCACCAGCTTCCCCAAGCGCGCCGTGGACGGCCAGTGCACGGTGCGCAGGTCGTCGCCGACGACGTACTCGCGCAGGCGGTGGAAGGTGACGCTGCCCTGGGGGGCGGTGTCACTCGACGGTCCCTCCAGGTTGCGGGAGATACCGGTCGGCAGGGTGCGCAGCCGCAGGATCCTGGGATGGACCGAGATGCGCTGCGGCTGGCCCATCCGCTGGACGGTGCGGCACAGGCCGAACGGGTCGGCCCGGGGCAGCTCCACCGGTCCCACGTCGAACGTACCCCGCTGCGAGGTGGGCAACCGGTAGGTCCGCAGGCCCCGTTCGCCCCGGCGCAGGCGGGGCAGGCTGGCGGCGATGGGACGGTCGCCCAGCCTCTGCTCGATGGCGATGGGGGCCAGGGTGCGCCGGGACAGGTTGGTCACGTGGATGACCGCGATGGCCGGCTGGCCCTTCTCCACCCTGGGCGGTTCCACCGCCCGGTCCAGCCGCAGGCGGGGCCGGTAGGTCACGTAGGCCAGGGAGGCGGCGACCAGGACGACCACGCCGGCGCCCAGCACCCCGAGCGGCTGCCAGTGGGCCAGCAGGCCCAGAACCAGGAGGGCCGCCCCGACCGGGACGGCCGCCAGGCCCAGCCGGGTCACCGCACCAGGGTGCGGGGCACCGGCACCGCCTGCAGCGCCCGGGCCACCACATCGCTGGACGTGCGGCCCTGGATCTCGGCGTCGGGTCGCAGGATGACCCGGTGGGCCAGGGTGGACTGGGCCATGGCCTTGACGTCGTCGGGGGTCACGTAGGAGCGACCGGTGGCGGCGGCCGCCACCCGGGCGGCCCGCAGCATGGCCAGGCCGCCCCGGGGCGACACACCCAGGCGGACCTCGGGCATCTCCCGGGTGGCGGCGCATATGGCCACGATGTAGTTCTCGATGGCGGGGGCCACCTCCACCGTCTGCTTGACGAACTCCACCATCTCCAGCAGCTCGTCTCCTGTCATGACGGGTGACAGCGTGGCCACGGTGGCCTCGTCCTTCTCGCTGCGCAGCACGGCCGCCTCGGCCTCGGCGCTCGGGTAACCGACCTCGATGCGCATGAGGAAGCGGTCCAGCTGGGCCTCGGGCAGGATGTAGGTCCCCTCCAGGTCGATGGGGTTCTGGGTGGCCACCACCACGAACGGGCGGGGCACCCGGTACACGGTGGCGTCGGTGGTGACGGTCCGCTCCTGCATCACCTCGAGCAGGGCGGACTGGGTCTTGGGGGAGGCCCGGTTGATCTCGTCGCCGAGCACGATGTTGGCGAACACCGGGCCGGGCCGGAAGCTGAAGCTGGAGGTGGCCTGGTCGAAGACCGACACCCCGGTCACGTCGGTCGGCAGCAGGTCGGGGGTGAACTGGATGCGGTTCCAGGTGAGGGCCACCGACGCGGCTATGGCCCGGGCCAGGGACGTCTTCCCCACCCCGGGCACGTCCTCTATGAGAAGGTGCCCCTCGGCCAGCACGCAGGTCAGGGCGGAGCGCACCACGGCGTCCTTGCCCTGCATCACCCGTGACACATTGCCCACCAGACGGTCGAACCTCTGAACGAAGCCCTGCATCTCGGTGCTGCTGCTCATGGACGTCCCTTCTCGGAATCGGCCCGGGCCGGGACGGCGCGGGCAGGGGGGATGGGTGGGCGCCTCCGCCGACGGACGGCGGACGCCAACCGGGACCGGAGCCGCCCGGCGGTCGACCGGAGCCGGCGCCGCACCCGCCGGGCCGAGCTGGCCAGCCAGCCCATCCCGGCCAGGCCGAGCAGCCAGGCGATGACCGAACGGGTGACCGGGTCCACCCGGGCCGCGCCGGCCGGAGTGGACGCCGCAGCCAGGGCGGTACCGCCGGGGCGGGCCCCGGAGAAGGCCGCTGCGCACGCCACGGTCGTGGTGCTTCCGGTCGCCTTGGTTGTGGTCGTCGTCGCCTTGGCGGTCGTGGTGGTGGGGCAGGGTGGCGTGGTGGTGACGGTCGGCAGCGTGGTCGTGGTCGTGGTGGACGGCGGGGCGGAGGTCGTGGTCGTCG
>DASSZD010000109.1:0-30080 GCA_035702985.1 Acidimicrobiales bacterium | reverse complement strand
GAGCACCCCCAACGGGATTCGAACCCGTGCTGCCGCCTTGAAAGGGCGGTGTCCTAGGCCGCTAGACGATGGGGGCGGGACGCGACAGCCTACCCCGCCGGCACAGGTGGCGCTGTCGGCGGCGCCCCGTCGTGGCTACGATGAGCGCCACAGATCCGAGTGGTGAGGAGGGGCGACCTTGTCGATGGCTGACGAGTCCAGTGCCGGTGCGTCTCCGTGGGAGCGGCAGCTCCACGCCCATCTCAAGGGGCATGTCGAGACCGAGCGGGCGATGCTGCAGCGGTACGCCGAGGTGGCGGAGAGGACCGACTCCAAGGCGTTCCGCTATCTGGTCGAGCTGCTGATCGACGAGGAGACCCGTCATCACCGGCTGTTCAGCGAGCTGGCCGACTCTCTGGAGGTGGTGGCGCTGATGAAGGCCGGCGATCCCGACGTCCCGTACCTGGACTTCCACCGGGCCGATCGCGCCGCGGTGCTCGAGGGTGCCAGGGAGCTCCTGGACAACGAGGAGCGCGACATGGGCGAGCTCAAGCGGCTCCAGCGGGAGCTGCGCGAGGTGAAGGACACCACCCTGTGGGAGCTCCTGGTGGAGCTGATGCAGCGCGACACCGAGAAGCACATCGCCATCCTGAAGTTCGTCCAGAAGCACGCCTGACCGCCCCGGACGGAACGACCCGGGACGGCCGGGTGGGTGGTCAGGTGACCTGCCATACGGTGCCGTCGGGGGTGTCGCGGACCTCCACACCGTTGGCGACGAGCGCGTCCCGGATCCGGTCGGCGTCGACGAAGCGCTTCCCGGACCGGGCCTCTGCCCGCTCGGTGAGCAGGGCCTCCACGAAGCCGCCCACCACCTGGCGGGGGTCGCGGGCGCCGGTCTGGGCCAGCTCGCCGAGCCGGGCGATCATGCGCCGCATGGCCGCCCGGGCCCGGTCGGGGGCGTCGCTCTGGTTGGTGTCGCCGGCCCAGGCCACCACCGTGTCGTCCAGCTCCAGGAGGGCCCGTACGGCGGCGTCGACGTCCCGGCCGCCGATGGCCTGGTCGAACTCGGCCTCCAAGCGGCGGATCTCGGCGTGGAAGGCGCTGGGCTCCTGGCCCGGCCCGGACGGGGCCGCCACCGACGGGACCGGGTCCCCGGCGGTGGGGGGCGCCACGGCTGTCCCTTTTTCCGAGAAGGCCAGCTCCACCAGCGCCGGGATGGGCAGCGTCTCACCGCTCTTCACGACCGTGGACAGGCCGGCCCGCCGTACCGTGACCACCCCGTTGCCGACCACCGAGACGGTTCCGGCGTCCAGGTCGAAGATGGCCCCGGTGTGCTCGTCCACGCCCAGCACCCAGCCGTCGGGACCCATCTGGGCCTCCAGCACCTGCAGGCGGCTCTCGCCCAGGTAACAGAAGCGGGTGTCGTGGTTGCCGCCCTCGGCGTTGTCGTAGTGGGGGATGACCGCCACCTCGGGACCCAGGAAGCGAACCAGGTTCAGTCCCTCCAGCCACTCCGGCTCGGCGCCCACCTTGTACACCTCGTACACCGGCACCGTGTACCGGCCGAGCGTGAGGGCGGCGGCGCTGGAGAACAGCACGCAGCCGCCGTGCTCGAGCTTGTCGGCCAGCAGGTCCGGGACCTCGCCGCCCCGCCACTGACGGAGGGCGTAGGACGGGCTGCCTGGGCCGGCGAACACCCAGCGGGCGGCCGCCACCCTGGCCAGGGCTTCCTGCTGGCGCACCGGATCCGCCCGCCGGCTGCGCAGCTCGGCCACCTCCACGGGCCGGCCCACGCTGGCGGCGAAGTAGTCCACCGCCCGGGCCGAGATGTCGTCGGCGTTGGCCTGGAAACCGTAGGGGGTGTCCAGCAGTACCGCCGGTACCGGGGGCGGACCCAGGCGCTCGAAGATCCGGCGGTGGGGTTTGATCATGGTCGGGGCGGTCTCTCCCGAACCCAGGATGGCGAGTATGCGGCTCATGCCGGCGTTCCGGTCCCTTCGGTCGCGTCGTGTATCAGCCCGGCCACCCGGTCGGGGAACTGGGCGTGCAGGTCGTGGTCCCCCTCGATCCAATGGACCCGGCAGCGGGCCAGGCCGGCCTCGGCGGCCGCCACCTCCTCCCGCTTGCCGGCCATCCAGCGGGGGTTGGCCCGGTCCTCGGCCATCAGTATCAGCACCGGCACCTCCACCGCGGGATAGAGCCGGCGGGGCCGGTGCTCCCACAGTCCCCGCAGGATCCTCATGTGGTTGTCCCGGGACAGCCACGGCCGGATGGTGCCGTCGGTCAGCACCTCCACGTTGGCCAGGCTCCCGGCGATCCCGGACTCCGGCCAGTCCGGATGGTGGGCCCTCATCATCCTCTCGAAGTCGGCGCGGGGGGTGCCCAGGAGCGGCGGCGGGGCGAGAGCCGACTCGGCGGTGGGCCAGTCGGCGAAACGAGCGGCCAGCTCGATGGTGCCCCCGTCCACCAGGGCGATCCCGCTGGTGGCCCCCGGATGGTTGGCCGCCAGGTCCAGCACCACGTTGCCGCCCCAGCTCTGGCCGGCGACCATCGGCGGCCGGCCGGACCACCCCAACCGGTCGATGAGGGTGACCAGATCGGAGGTGATGGTGGTGAAGTCGTAGCCGGAGTCCGGCTTGGACGAAAGTCCGTGACCCCGTTGGTCCACCGCCACCACCGGGTGGCCGGCGGCGGCCAGGCTGGCCGCCACCCCGTCCCACAGCCGGGCGTTGGAGGCCAGGCCGTGCACCAGGAGCACCGGGGTGAGAGGGCCGTCCAGGCCGGCCGGGACGGCCGACAGGTCGACCCCCTCGGCCACGGTCACGGTCATGCGGGACGGGCCGGAGGCCCGCCGCGTCCCGTCGGTGGTGGCCACCGTCTCAGCCCCGCACGTCCGGTCCGGCCGTCTCGGGCCGGATGGCGATCAGGACCCGCTGCTCGCGCTCCATGGCCGCCTGGAAGTCGTCCCAGTCGGGATGCTCCCCGGCGACCTGGCGGTACAGGTCCACCAGCCCGTCCATGGCGTCCGGCAGGGGGATGATCTCGGCCGGTCCGCTGACGGTGACCCACGGGCCGAAGAACCCGTCGGTGAACCCGCACAGGGTGGCCCTCGGGTCCCTCTTCAGGTTGCGCACCTTGTAGGCCGTCTGGCGGCTGGAGATCACCACCCGGCCCCGGTCGTCGACGCCGTGCACCACCGGCGACGGGGCGACCTGGCCGCCCGATCGGTGGACCATCAGCACCGACCGGTGGTTGGCCCGCAGGAACTCCAGCGCTTCACTCGGGTTCATCGTTCAAGTTTGCCGGGACATCGCCTCTATTGCTTCTTCGAGCAGGAGGCTGAGCCACTGGTAGGCCCACTCCTCGTTGTTCTGCGGGGCCCGGAGCGGGTCGTCCTCGCTGACATCGAGGTAGGTGCCGAGCGCCAGGCGGATGCTGTTGATGGCCCGTGACCAGGCCAGGAGCTGTTCCTCGCTGAGCTGGCTGCTCTCGGCGCTCTCCATCACCGCCTGGCATTCGGCCCGGCGCCGTTCCACCAGGTCCTCCTGCATGAGCCGGCGGTACTCGTCCTGCAGGGCCACGTCGCCCGGGGCGCTGTAGGCGGGAGGGAACAGGCGGTGCAGCACCGGTGAGCCCGGGTCGGCCAGGACGGCCAGGAACTGCTCCATGAGCGACCGCAGATTGCGCCGGGACGCCTCGTCCATCTCTATCCGGTAGACGCCGGCCCGGGGATCCCAGCGGATCATCCGGCGGCGGAACAGCGGGCTCAGCTGTCGTGCTCCATGGTCGCCCACAACCCGTGCTCGTGCAGGCGGAACACGTCCAGCTCGGCCTTCTCCCGGGGCCCGTGCGACACCACCGCCTGGCCCTTGAGGTGCACGTCGAGCATCAACTGGTGGGCCTTCTCCTTGCTGAAGCCGAACAGCTTCTGGAACACGAACGTGACGTAGGACATCAGGTTGACCGGGTCGTTCCAGACGATGACCTTCCAGGGGCGGTCGACGTCGGTACGTTCCCCGGTCTCGGGCAGCTCGACCTCGGCCGGGGCGGTCGAGGCGGCCGGGGCCGCCGCGCTGAGCACGTTCACCGGGCGGTCACCCGGCGGCCGGCGCGGCCGGGCCGGGCGCCGGTCGGGCCAACCCGTACGGGTCGCCCCCGGCGGCGGTCGATGGGTCGGCCCCGTAGGTCCACAGACCGAAGTAGAACCGGAGGACGGCGATGACCGCCAGGCTGGCCCCGGCCACGTGCACCGCCACGATGGCGACGGGGTCGCCGCTCAGGTACTGGGCGTAGCCGACCGCGGCCTGAGCGGCCAGCACCACCAGCATCACCTGGGCCCGCCGGATCACCGGCCGGGGCGCGCCGGTGTGCGCCAGGGACCACAGCATGACCAGCGTGAGCGCCAGGAACGCCTCCACCGAGGTGCCGTGCAGCTGGGCCACCGAGTGCAGCGAGAAATGGAAGCGGGGCGCCCTCGGGTCGCCCCCGTGCGGTCCGGTGGAGGTGACCACCGTGCCCAGGGCCACCACCACGGTGAGAGCTACCAGCATCAGCCGGGACAGCCGGATCTGCCAGGGCCGGACCAGCGCCACCCGGGCTTGCGGCCCCCCGGCCGGCATCACCCCGGCCGGCGCCACCCGGGCTTGCGGCTCCCCGGCCGGCATCACCCCGGCCGGCGGCCCGTCGGGAAGACCGGACCGGTGATGGAGCACCACCGCCAGGGCCAGGAACGCCAGGCCGAACAGGAAGTGGATGCTCACCAGCACCGGGTTCAGATCCGAGTAGACCACCAGTCCGCCCATGACGACCTCCACCAGGAGGCCGGCCACCATCCCGACCGACAGCCACGTGAGGTCCCGGCGCCGGGGCCGGCGGCGCAGGGCCACCACCAGGGCCCCGACGGCAGCCACGGTCACCGCGGCGTTGATGAGCCGGTTGCCGAACTCGATCCAGGCGTGCAGCCTCCAGGGGGCCACCACGCTGGTCTGGGTGCACGACGGCCAGGTGGAACATCCCAGGCCCGACCCGGTCAGCCGCACGGCCGCCCCGGAGATGATGGTCAGCGCCAGGGCCCACACCGCCACCAGGGCGACCACCTGGAACGCCCTCGGCGACGCCGTCCAGGTCCTCCCGGCCAGCCAGCGGCCCGCCCCGGACGGGGCGGTGGCCCCGGCGGTGACGGGGCGGCGCTTCTCGGCGGTGGGCGGGGCGGCCATCGGCCACCCATGCTAGGGGCGCCCCCCGGAGATCGGCACCCCGCCCCGTGGCGCCCCCGGCGACGGCACCCCGCCCCGTGGCGCCCGGCCCGTGTTCCTGCCGCCGGGGCCGCCGGTCTCCCGTCGGGCCGGCCCTCGGCGCGACGCCGCTTTGTTGGGAATGTCCGCGCTGCCGTAAGGTGTCCTCCGATGTCTGCAGTCACATCCGTTGGAAACGAGGTGTCTGCGGCACGCCGGGTGAAGGGATTCGTGGCGCTCACCAAGCCCCGGATCATCGAACTCCTCCTCGTAACCACGCTGCCCACCATGGTCGTGGCCCACCGAGGCCTGCCGGCGTGGACGCTGATGGCCGCCACCCTGGTGGGGGGCACCCTCGCCGCGGGCGGGGCCAACGCCATCAACATGGTCGTCGACCGCGACATCGACTCGGTCATGCGCCGGACCCGCAACCGGCCGCTGGTGACCGGCGTGGTCACCCCGGCCCAGGCCCTGGTCTTCGCCGTGTCCCTGGAGATCCTGGCCTTCGCCGAACTGTGGGCGACGGTGAACCCCCTGTCGGCGGTGCTGGCGGTCAGCGCCACGTTGTTCTACGTGTTCGTGTACACCCTCTGGTTGAAGCGGACGTCCCGGCAGAACATCGTCATCGGTGGGGCCGCAGGGGCGGTGCCGGTGCTGGTCGGCTGGGCGTCGGTCCGCAACAGCGTGGGCTGGGCCCCGGTCGTCCTGTTCGCCCTGATGTTCCTGTGGACCCCCCCTCACTTCTGGGCTCTGGCCATCCGCTACCGGGAGGACTACCGCTCGGTGGACGTGCCGATGATGCCGGTGGTGGCGTCGTTCAAGAAGACGGCGGCGCAGATCCTGGGCTACACGGTGCTGGTGGCGGCGGTGTCGCTGCTGTTCGCCTGGAGCGCCGGGATGGGCCCTCTGTACTGGGTGTCGGCGGCGGTGCTGGGCGCCGTGTTCTGCGTGATGGCCTACCGGTTGTGGCGGGAGCCGACCGAGGCCCAGGCCATGAAGCTGTTCCACTGGTCCATCACCTACGTGACCCTGCTGTTCGCGGCCATGGCGGTCGACCAGCTGATCTTCCACTGACCGTCCCTTCCTGAGCCGGTCCGCCCGACCGGCGGCTCGGGCTGCTGGCGAGCTCTCCCGGCTACTCCCAGCGGAATGTGCGGGCGGCGATCAGGGGGGCGGCCACCGCCCAGGCGGCCAGGACGATCCACACCCGGGCCGGCACGGAGGCACCCGAGGTGAGCGCCCCGTGCAGGGCGTCGGACAGGGCGCCGGCCGGCAGGGCCTCGGCTACGTAGCGCAGTCCGGTGGGGAGTTTGGACAAAGGGAAGATCATCCCGCCGAGCAGCAGCAGCAGCAGGTACAGGCCGTTGGCGGCGGCCAGGGTCACCTCGGCCTTGAGCGCACCGGCCATCAACAGGCCCAGGCCGGCGAAGGCGGCGGTGGCCAGCAGCACCGCCGGCACGGCCAGGCCGATCGGGCCGCCCGGATTCCAGCCGAGCAGGAGCCCGATGACCACCAGGACGGCCACCTGCACCACCTCGATGGCGGCCACGCCGGTGATCTTGGCTCCGAGCAGCCGCTCCCGGCCCAGCGGGGTGGAACCCAGCCGCTTCAGCACGCCGTACTGGCGCTCGAAACCGGTGGCTATCCCCAGGCTGACCATGGCCGTGGACATCACGGCCAGGGCCAGCAGGCCGGGGGTCAGGAACTGCACCGGGTGGCGGACCCCGGCCGGTTTGGGCAACACGTCCACCAGCGAGAAGAACACCAGGAGCCCCACCGGGATGGCCAGGTTGAGCAGCACCGAGTCCCCCCGGCGGGCGGTGAGCCTCAACTCGGCCCCGGCCTGGGCCCGGAACGCTCTCAACGGTCCCCCCTCTCCCCGGCGCCGGCGGGCCGGGGCTCGCCGGTCAGGCGCAGGAACACCTCTTCCAGGCGCGAGCCGGTACGCAGATCCGTGAGGGCCTGGTCCCGTTCGGCCAGCCAGGCGGTGACGGCGGCCACCGCGGCCGGGGTGCCGGCGGTGGACACCACGTACTCGCCGGGTCGCTCCTCCCGGGCGGCGGCGCCCAGCCGGGCCCCCAGGGCGGCCACGTCGAGGCCGGTCACCGCGCCGAAACGGATCTCCTCCTGGCCGGGTGCCGACGCCGTCAACTCGGCCGTCGTCCCGGCCGCCACCACCCGCCCGGTGTCCATGATCACGATCCGATCGGCCAACCGCTCGGCCTCCTCCAACTCGTGGGTGGTGAGCAGCACGCACACCCCCGACTCCCGCAGGGCGGCCACCTCGGCCCGGATGGCCAGCCGGCCCCGGGGGTCGACCCCGGCGGTCGGCTCGTCGAGGAACACCACCTCGGGCCGGCCGACCAGGGCCAGGGCCAGGGACAGCCGCTGCTGCTCGCCGCCCGACAGCCGCCGCCACGGGGTGCGTTCCACCCCGGACAGGTCCAGCCGGTCCAGCAGTTCCCCCGGGGGCAGCGGATGGTCGTAGTAGGACGCGAACAGCTCGACGGCCTCGCGTGGCCCCATTCCCGGGTACACCCCGCCCTTCTGGAGCATCACCCCGATACGACGGGTCAGCCGGCGGTGGTCCGAGGCGCGGGTCGGGTCGAGGCCCAGCACCCGCACCCGCCCGGCCGCCGGCCGGCGGTAGCCCTCCAGCGCCTCCACCGTGCTGGTCTTGCCGGCCCCGTTGCGGCCGAGGAGAGCCACCACCTCTCCGGGCCCGGCCTCGAGGTCCACTCCGTCCACCGCCACCCGGCTCCCGTAGGAGACGACCAGCCCCTGAACTTCTACGACTGGTGCTCCGGAGGCCACGGCGCCCCGACCGTATCGCGGACCGGCCGGCGCCGATAACTCGGCATGCCGGGTCCCGGTCCGCCAAATGTTCGATGATGTACCGGTCGGGCGGCCATCCAGGCCGCCTTCGGGAGGCTGGATGATCGAGGTCCGCAACCTCACCAAGCACTACGGCTCGACGGTGGCTGTCGACGATCTGAGCTTCGACGTGCGGCCCGGCATAGTCACCGGGTTCCTCGGCCCGAACGGGGCCGGCAAGACCACCACCATGCGCATGATCGTCGGTCTCGACCGTCCCGACCGGGGGACGGTGACCATCGACGGTCGCCGCTACCGGGACCTCGACGTGCCGCTGCAGGAGGTGGGGGCCCTGCTCGACGCCAAGGCGTTCCACGGCGGGCGCTCCGCCTACAACCACCTGCTCTGCCTGGCCCAGAGCAACGGCCTCCGCCGCAGCCGGGTCGACGAGGTGCTGGCCATAGTCGGGCTGGAGTCGGCGGCCAAGCGGCGGGCCCAGACCTACTCCATGGGCATGGGGCAGCGGCTGGGGATCGCCGCCGCCCTGCTCGGCGACCCGAAGATCCTCATGTTCGACGAACCGGTCAACGGCCTGGACCCCGAGGGCATCGCCTGGGTCCGCCGGCTCATGCGGGACCTGGCCGCCCAGGGCCGCACGGTGTTCGTGTCCAGCCACCTGATGAGCGAGATGGCCCTGACCGCCGAGCACGTGGTGGTCATCGGCCGGGGCCGGATGATCCGGGACGAGAGCATCAGCACCTTCGTCAACTCGAGCTCGCGAAGCTCGGTCCGGGTCCGCTCGCCGCAGGCCGACCGCCTCACCGAAGCGCTGCGCCGGGCCGAGGCCCGGGTCGAGACCGACAACACCGGGGCCCTGGTGGTCTCCGGCATCGACGCCGCCACCATCGGGGAGATGGCGGCCGGCGCCGGCATCGT
The DNA here is from genome assembly GCA_035702985.1 of Acidimicrobiales bacterium. Taxonomy (GTDB): domain Bacteria; phylum Actinomycetota; class Acidimicrobiia; order Acidimicrobiales; family Palsa-688; genus JAKAXG01. The sequence continues at coordinate 21,117 of DASSZD010000109.1, read as the reverse complement.
CCTGCACGAACTGGCCCCCCAGCGGGCCTCACTGGAGGAGGCCTTCATGGAGCTGACTTCCGACAGCGTCGAGTTCCACGCCGCCGGGCGGGTGGAGTGATGGCCGCCCCGACCATCTCGCCCGCCCCGGCCCCGGGGACACCGGGCCGGCGTGCCTACACCTACATGGACGCGGTCCGCTCGGAGTGGACCAAGTTCCGGTCGGTGCGCTCCACCTACTGGACGTTCCTGGTGGCGGCGGTGCTCGGTATCGGCCTGGCCGCCCTGATCTGCGCCATCTCGGCCAGCCACTACCACAGCGACCCGGAGATCCGCTTCGGGTGGAACCCGACCGACCGCAGCATCCGGAGCCTGGAGCTGGCCCAGCTGGCCTTCGCCGTGCTCGGGGTGCTGGTGGTGACCTCCGAGTACTCGACCGGCATGATCCGCACCAGCCTGGCCGCGGTGCCGAGGCGGGTCCGCATGATGACGGCCAAGCTGCTGGTGTTCGGGCTGGCCGCGTTGGTCGTCGGAGAGATCATCGCCTTCGCGTCGTTCCTGCTGGGCCAGGCCCTGATCCACGGCCAGGCGCCCTCGGCCAGCCTGCACGATCACCTGGTCCTCAGGGTGGTGATCGGCGCCGGGCTGTACCTGACCCTGATCGGCATCATGGGCGGGGCGTTCGCCATCATCCTGCGTCACGCCGCAGCGGGCATCTCGGTGGCGGTGGCCATGCTGTTCATCCTGCCGGCGGTGGCGTTCGCCCTGCCCACCTCGTGGTCCCAGCCCATAGAGGAGTACTGGCCGACCAACGCCGGCCAGGAGGTCACCATGATGAGCCACGGGGCCCACCACCTGGCCGCCTGGACCGGTTTCGGGGAGATGGCCGGGTTCGTGGCCGTGGTCCTGGTCATCGGGCTGTGGCTCCTCGAACGGCGGGACGCCTAAGGTGCTCCCCGGCGAACCCGACGTGTGGGTGGTGCGTCACGGCCAGACCCGCTGGAGCCGGGACGGCCGCCACACCGGCCGGACCGACATCGACCTGACCGCGGAAGGCGAGGCCCAGGCCGCGGCGCTGGCCCCGTTCGTGCGCAAGCAGGAGCTGGACCTGATCCTGTGCAGCCCCCGGGTGCGGGCCCAGCGGACCGCCGAGCTGGCCGGGCTGGTGCCCTACGAGGTGACCGACGACCTGCAGGAATGGGACTACGGCGACTTCGAGGGCCGCACCACCCCGGACATCCACCAGGACCTGCCGGGTTGGAGCATCTGGGACGGCCCGTGGCGGGGCGGGGAGACCGCGTCCGACGTCTCCGTACGGGCCGACCGGCTGATCCGGCGGGTGCGGTCCGCCGGCGCGGTCCGGGTGGCCCTGGTGGGACACGGGCACTTCAGCCGGGTGTTCGCGGCCCGGTGGGTGGGCGCCGACATCACCGCCGGCCGGTGGCTGGAGTTGGACACCGCCACCTGGTCGGAGCTGGGCTGGGACCGGGGGACGCCGGTGATCAGCCACTGGAACGTGCCCGTCGACCTCTGAGGGTCCGCCCGGCGGCGCCCACGCCGGGCCGGCTGGTTGGGCCAGGATAGGGGCGTGTCCAGTACCGAGCCGGTGGCCCCGCCGCGCTGCTACGTGCACGCCGACCGGCTGGCCGGGTCCACCTGCCGGCGCTGCGGCCGGCCCATCTGCCCCGACTGCATGCACGAAGCCCCGGTCGGCTGGCAGTGCACCAACTGCGTCCGCCAGGGCGCCCGGGTCTCCCCGGCCACCAGGTGGAGGCCCCGGCCGGCGGGCGGCGCCGGCCGGCTCGGCAACACCCGGATGACCCCGGCGGTCATCGGGCTGATCGCCATCAACGCGGTGATCTACGGCTGGGAGAGCCGCCACATGGCGTCCACCATCCGGCGGTTCGCCATGTGGCCGGACGGCGTGCACTTCTACGGTCAGTGGTACCGGTTGATCACCGGGGCGTTCCTGCACGCCAGCATCGAGCACATCCTGTTCAACATGGTCACCCTGGCCATAGTGGGCCCGCCGGTCGAGGCGGAGATCGGCAAGGTGCGCTTCGTGGCCCTCTACCTGCTGTCCGCCCTGGGCGGATCGGTGGCCTCCTACCTGCTGAGCGCCCCCGACGTGGCCGGGGTGGGGGCCAGCGGGGCCATCTTCGGGGTCATGGGCGGTTACTACGTGCTCGCCCGCCGGAGGCGGTGGGAGACCAGGACCATCGTGGTCCTGATAGGAATCAACCTGCTGCTCGGCTTCACCAACCCGGGGATCGACTGGCGGGCCCACCTGGGGGGCATGATCGTCGGGGCCCTGACCTGCTACGGCCTGACCGCGCTGCCCGGCGCCCGCCGGGCCCATTCCGGCGGCGCCGCTGGATGGGCCGTGGGCCGGCCCGGCACCGAGGTCGCCCAGCTGGTGCAGGGCGTCGCCGTGGTGATCGCCGCCCTGGTGGTCCTCGGGCTGCTGGTCCTGCTGCCGCCCGGCCATGTCAACCTCTGAGCGGCCGGACCGGGCCGCCGGGGTGGACGTGGGCGCCGGCCGGGTCCACGCCGTGGCGCTGGCCCGCCGGGCCGGCCGTCTGGAGGTGACCGGCCGGTACGAGGGCGGCGCCACCTCCGACCTGGTCCGGTTCTGCGACGGGGCCGGGCGGGTGGCCGTCGACGCCCCCGGCGAGCCCAGCCGGGGAGCCCACCGGGAGGACATGGCGGTGGCCGCCAAGTTCCGGGGCGGCCGCTGCTCCGAGATCCCGGTCCCGGGCACCCCCGCGGTGTCGTGGGTCACCCCGCCGGCCGGCAATCCCGTGCCGGGGTGGATGCTCACCGGGTTCGAGGTGTGGCACCGGCTGCGGGGGGCCGGACTGCGGGCCGTCGAGACCTACCCGGCCGCGGCCTACCACCGGCTCAACGGGGGCCGATGGCCGCCCCGCAAGTCGACCGGGCCGGGCCGGGCCGCCCGCCTGGCCCTGCTCCGCCCCTACCTGCATCTGCCTCCCGAGGCGGCCGGGTGGTCCCATGACACCCTCGACGCCGCCGTGGCGGCGCTGGTCGCGGCGACCGGGGCCCCGCTGCCCCACCGCTGCCCGGAGCCGGACGGGTCCCGGATGTGGCTGCCGGCCCGGGCCGGGGTCTAACCGGCGGCTTCGGCCTTGGCGGCGATGTTGCGCGCCATGCCCCCGAACACCACCGAGTGGAACGGCGAGACCACCCACCAGTAGGCGTGGCCGGCCAGCCCCCTCGGGTAGAACAGGGCCCGCTGGCGGTAGCGGCTGCGCCCGGCGGCGTCACCCCCTGGACCCTCGGGGGCCACGCTCAGCTCCAGCCAGGCCAGTCCGGGCAGTCTCATCTCCGCCCGCAGCCTCAGCATGCTCCCCCGGTGGAGCTCCTCCACCCGCCAGAAGTCCAGCGAGTCGCCGACCCGCAGCCGGGCCGGATCCCGGCGCCCCCGCCGCAGACCGACCCCGCCCACCAGGCGGTCCATCCAGCCCCGCACCTCCCACGCCAGCGGGAACGAGTACCACCCGTTCTGGCCGCCTATGCCCTCGATCACCTCCCACACCGCCCCCGGGGGGGCATCGACCACCACCTCCCGGTCGTCGCGGTAGAGGCTGCCACCCGACCAGTCGGGGTCGCTGGGCAGCGGGTCGCTGGGGGCCCGGCCGAACACCGCCGATGACCATCGGGTCACCACGTCGGCGTCCCTGACCCGGGTCAGGGCCAGCCGGACGGCGTCGTCGAAGCCGACCAGCCCGGCGTCCGGGCGGGGGATGTAGCCGGTGATGTCGTCGTCGCGGCACACCACCTCGTGCCGCAGCGACTCCACCAGAGGGCGGGCGATGCCGCCCGGCACCGGGGTGACCAGTCCCACCCACAGGCTGGACAGGGCGGGGGAGAGGACCGGCACCGGCAGGATCACCCGGCTGGACAGGCCGGCCACCGCAGCGTAACGCTGCATCATCTCCCGGTAGGTGAGCACCTGCGGTCCGCCGATGTCGAAGCTGCGGTTCACGTCGGCGGGCAGTCCGGCCGAGCCCACCAGGTACCTCAGGACGTCCCGCACGGCGATCGGCTGCACCCGGTTGGAGACCCACCGGGGGGTGACCATCACCGGCAGCCGCTCGGTCAGGTACCGCAGCATCTCGAAAGACGCCGAGCCCGAACCCAGGATGACCGCGGCCCGCAACTCGGCGGTGGGAACCCCGGACCGGCGCAGGATGCGGCCCACCTCGGCCCTGGAGCGCAGGTGCGGCGACAGGTCGCTCTCCGGCACGTCGGGTGTCAGACCGCCCAGGTACACCAGCCTGGACACCCCGGCCTGCCGCGCCGCCCGGCCGAAGGCCTCCGCCGCCCGGCGGTCGGTGGCCTCGAAGTCGGCGCCGGTGCCCAGGGAATGGACCAGGTAGTACGCCACGCCGACCCCCTCGAAGGCGGCGGGCAGGGACGCCGGGTCGGTCACGTCCGCCCGGACCACCTCTATGCGGTCGGCCCACGGCTGGTCCCGGATCCGCCTGGGGTCGCGCACCGCGGCCCGCACCCGGTACCCGGCCTCGAGCAGGGCCGGCACCAGACGGCCCCCGATGTAGCCGGTGGCGCCGGTCACCAGGCACAGAACCGCGGCGGTGGAATCCTGAGGACCGTCTGCCATCATCCGAGCATCGCGCGACGCCGCGCCATATGTCCGATCCCGGGCGGCCGGTACGGGGCGGGTCGCCGCTAGCTTCGGGTGTGATGACCATCGATGCCGTAGTGGTGGGGGCCGGGCTGGCCGGACTGTCAGCCGCACTGGAACTGGTCTCCGCCGGGTTGGAGGTCACCGTCCTGGAGGCATCGGACGCCGTCGGGGGCCGGGTGCGGACCGACGCCGTCGACGGGTTCCGGCTCGACCGGGGCTTCCAGGTGCTCAACACCGCCTACCCGGCGGCCGCCGCCCTGCTCGACTTCGACCGTCTGGAACTGCGCCGCTTCACAAAAGGGGCCGTGGTCCGCCACGGCGGCCGGGCCCACCGCCTGGCCGATCCCCGCTCCGACTGGCGGAGCGCCCCGGACACCCTGGCCTCCCCGCTGCTGCCCTGGGCGGACAAGGCGGCCATCGCCGCCTTCTCGGCGTGGTGCGGCTATGCGCCGGTGGCCCGGCTGGTGGCCGGCGAGGACAGCACGGCGGCGGAGGCCCTGCACCGGGACCGGATCGGCCCGCCCGGCGTCGAGCGGTTCCTGCGCCCGTTCCTGACCGGCGTGCTGCTCGAACCGGACCTGGCCACCTCCGCCCGGTTCGTGCGGCTGGTGTGGCGGACCTTCGTCCGGGGCCAGGTGACCGTCCCGGCCGCCGGCATGCAGGCCATACCAGAGCAGATGGCGGCCCGGCTGCCGGCGGGGACGGTGCGGCTCGGAGCGCGGGTGGCGGCCGTCACCGACCGGGGCGTCACCCTGACCGGTGGCGAGGACGTGGATGCCCCGACGGTCGTGGTGGCCACCGACGGGAGCACCGCCTGCCGGCTGCTGCCCGGGCTCACCCCGCCGCAGTGGAACGGGGTCACCACCTTCTACCACGCCCTCCAGGCGGCGCCCGTGGAGGAGCCGATCCTGCTGCTGGACGCCGACCACCCGGACCTGATCGCCAACACCGTCGTGATGACCGCCGCCGCCCCCCGGTATTCCTCCGACGGCCGGGTGCTGGTGTCCACCAGCGTGGTGGGGCCCCGGCGGGCGGATCCCAACCTGGACCGGGCGGTCACCGGCCGGTTGGCGGAGCTGTACGGACTGGCCCCGGACGACTTCCAACCGGTCGCGGCCTACCGCATCGACCGGGCCCAGCCGGCCACCCCCCCGCCCCTGTCGCTGCGCCGTCCGGTACGCGTCGGCGCCGGGCGCTACGTGTGCGGGGACTGGCGCGACACCTCGTCCATCCAGGGGGCGCTGGTCTCCGGCCGGCGGGCCGCCCGAGCCGTGCTGCGCGACGGCCGCGGTCCCGGCCCGAGGTGACCCACCCGGCGCCGGGGCCCGCCCCGGACGGCCGGCGGCGGGTGCTGGCCGCGGCCGTGGCCGGGACGGTGTCCTGCGCCCTGCCGGTGTTCCTGGTGGGGGCGCTGGCGGTGCAGATCAGGGACTCGCTCCACTTCGGGGCGGGCACCCTCGGCACGCTGATAGCCGTGTACTACACCGGTGCGGCCGTGAGCTCGGCCCTGCTGGGACGGCTGGTCGAGTACGCAGGGGCCCTGCGCACCATGCGGGCGGCGTCCGTGGTGAGCGCCGCGATGCTGGCCGCGGTGGCGGTCACGGCCCGGTCGGTCGTCCCCATGGGCGCCTTCATGCTGGTGGCCGGCGTGTCCAGCGCGGCCATGCAGCCGGCCTCCAACACCTATCTGGCCAGACGCATGCAGCGGCACCGCCAGGGGGTGGCCTTCGGGATCAAGCAGTCGGCCGTCCCGCTGACGGCGTCGCTGGCCGGTCTGGCGGTACCGGCCCTGGCCCTCACCGTCGGATGGCGGTGGGCGTTCGCCCTGGGGGCCGGGCTGGCCGCCACGGTGGCGGTGGTGCTGCCCCGCTCGTCGGTGTCGTGGGCGGCCAGGCGGGCCGCCGCGTCCGGAGGCGACGCCCCGGCCCGGTCAGGCTCGGGACCGCTGTGGGTGCTCGCCGGCGGTTTCGGCCTGGGGCTCCTGGCGGCCGGCTCGCTCACCGCCTTCCTGGCCAGCTCGGCGGTGGCCGCCGGCGCCGGCCGCAGCTCCGCCGGCCTCCTGGTGGGGCTGGGCGGAGCGGCGGCGGTGGTGGGGCGGGTGCTGGCCGGCTGGCACGCCGACCGCCGGAGCCGGGACCACCTGCCGGTGGTGGCCGCCATGCTGGCGGTGGGCGCCGCCGGCTACCTGGCGCTGGCCGCCATCAGCGCCACCCACGCCACCTACGCCTACGTCCCGGTGGTCGTAATGGTGTTCGGGTTCGGCTGGGGATGGAACGGGCTGTTCAACTACGCGGTGGTGCACGCCCACCGGGACCACCCCGGCTGGGCCACCGGCGTGACCCAGACCGGCGGCCGGTTGGGCGGGGTGATCGGGCCGTTCCTGTTCGGCCAGCTGGTCAGCCGGGCCTCCTACGCGGTGGCCTGGTCGGCGGCGGCCGGGGCGTGCCTGATGGCCGCCGCCGTCCTCATGGCCGGCCGCCGCCTGGCCTCCGGTCGCGGGACGGAGCCCGTGACCGCGAGCGGGGGGCCGGCGTAGTCCCCGGGGCTCCTGTGCTGCGGACGGCCGGCTACGCCGACCTGCGCACCCGGCGGGACACGAGCAGCACCGAGGTGGCGACGATGCTCACCGGCCCGAACCAGAAGGCGGCGACGCCGAAGTGGAGGAGCAACCAGCTGCCGCCGATCAGTACGGCCACCCCGGCCGCACCGGCCCAGTCGTCTCCGATCACGAAGTCGTACCAGAATCCGAAGAATCCCCTGATCAGCTTCCAGAGCAGGTTCATGTCGGCTGCCTCCTCCCGGTCCTCGCCGGGCTCTCGGTGACGCTCATGCCGGCGCCGCCTCCCGTCGGTCCCTGCGGTCTTGCGGCGGGCTGCTGGACCGCTGTCCGCCCAGGCTCCCTCGCCGGGTCAGCGTGACCAAGGCGACAGTCCCGCCCAGATAGAGGGCGTACAGCCACGCCAGGCTGATCCTCCCTCCCGGCCAGCTGGCCCCGAGCCCCTCGAGCGCCCAGAAGGTGCCGAACGTGGAGATCAGCCCTCCCACGGCGAACTTCAAGGTGCGACCGGGGACCTTCTTCACCTGGTTGATGGAGACGGCCCCGGCCGTTCCGACGATGACGAAAGCGGCGGCCGCCCCGACAAAGGCGTCGAGGTAGCCGCCCTGGCCGCCGCGGGAGCCGGCTCCGAAGGCGATGACGATGAAGGCCACCTCCAAGCCTTCGAGGGTCACCCCCTTGAAGGCCAGCAACCAGGCCGTCCAATCGAGGGCGCCGCCACGACGGGGGCCATCGGCCGCCGCTTCCTCTTCCTCCTCGTCGTCATTGCCCGTGAACCCGTTGGCGGCCACGCCCGTGACCCCTTTGGTGATCCACTGGAGACCGAAGGTGAGCAGCAGGGCCCCGATGGCGATACGGAGCGGGTCGATCGGAACGAGCGACAGCGCCTGACCCAGACCGGCGACGAGCCCGACCAGGACGGTCAGGCCGCAGCCGGCGCCGATGAGTGTCGACCTCCACTGCCGGGTGGTTCCCACGCCCACGACGATGATCACCATCTCGGTCACTTCGACTGCACAGGCAATGAAGGAGCCGATCAGAACTGATCCGAGCGTGAGGCTACCCATGCCTGATGGTTAACCAGCGCGCAGGTCAGTGAAACGCCAAGAGTTACTTGGAAGCCAGTGACCGTGACGCCGCCAGTCGGGAGCCCCACGCCCGCGCCTTGTCTTCCTCCCCGGCCAGCAGATGGCTGCCCCGGTCCACCAGGAAGCTCTTCGGGGGCACGGTGAGGGGCGCGCCGCGCCGGTGGAGCCCCCTGGCTATGGCCCTGGACGCCCGCCCGGTGAGCAGCGCCGGCCCCTTGATCCGGGTGTCGAACGCGGCGGAGGGCGTTGCCACCGTCCCCAGCGAGGCCAGCCACTCGCGGACCCCCGGTGCCTGGTCGGCGCCCGGCTCGAGCGTCAGGCCGCTACCCGGCTTGTCGGAGTATCCGGGCGCCCCCTTGCGGGTGCCGGCGCGCGGCATGCTCCAGGCGTGGGTGGGGGCGCCCACCACCAGCAGGTCGGCGCCGTCGAGCAGACCGCCATCAGCCTGGTCGGCCCGCACCACCTGGACCTCTCCTGACTGGCCCAGACCGTCGGCGACGGCCTGGGCGATCCGGCGGGTCGCCCCGAACATGGACTCGTACACGATCACGGCTTTCATGTGCAGCTCCTCGGTCGCCGGTGCTGTCGGCCTTCCTGCCCAACCAGCGTCCACCGCCGCTTCGCCGCCCGGCAGGGGCGAAGGACCGTTCGGTGGCTAACGGCCCTACCCGCCAGGGGGCCGGCCGCCCGACAATCTGATCAAACGGGCATCCACGCAAGGAGGATCGAAGTTGACCGTGCCCCCCGTCCGACGCATCGTGGTGGGCGTGGACGGTTCGCCCGCCTCGCAGAGGGCCCTGGAATGGGCCGCCGACGAGGCCGCCCGGCGGGGGAGCGCGCTGGAGGTCGTCCACGCCGAGTTCGCCCGGCGGGAGTTCCTGTCCGTGTACCAGCGGCTGCAGGAGTCCGAGGAGTCCCTTCTGGAGCGGGCTGTCCGTCTGGCCCGCGAAATGCGGCCTGAGGTCGAGGTGACGGGAACGATGTTCGAGCCACCGGCGGCGGCCGCGCTGGTGCGGGCCAGCGAGGGAGCCGAGATGCTGGTCGTGGGGTCCCGGGGTCGCAGTGCGCTACGCAACGTTTCGGCGGGGTCGGTCGCCATGGAGTGCGCCCACCTGGCCCGCTGCCCGGTCGTGATCGTCAGGCCGGACCGGGTGGCTGCATCGGGCGGGCGTCTCTCAGCGCAGGCAGCCGCCGGCGGGTGACGGCTCCGGCGTCGCCGCGGCCATGACGTCGCTGGAGCCGCTGGTCCCGGCCGGACCCGCCGACTCCGGGCTCGGCCCCCGCTGGGCGGAGGACGGCCTCAGCGTCGCTCAGCTGGAGCAGCGCCGGGCCCGGGCGCCCACCCGGCCGGTCGGCGCCACCTCCCAGAGCTTCTGGTCCATCCTCAGAAGGAACGCCTTCACCCGCTTGAACCTGCTCCTGGTGGCCCTCGGCGCGGCCACCCTGGCCACCGGCTCCGCGCCCGACGCCACGTTCCTGGCCATAGCGGTGATCAACACCGTGGTGGGAACCACCGAAGAGGCCCGGGCCAAACGGGCGCTGGACCGGCTGGCCGTCATAAACGCCCCCCACGCCAGGGTCGTGCGGGGGGGAGCGACCACCCAGGTCCCCCCTGACGACCTGGTCGTGGACGACCTGCTCGACCTGCGCCCCGGAGACCAGGTGACCGCCGACGCGGTGGTGTGCGCCGGGCGCTGCGAGGTGGACGAATCCCTCGCCACCGGTGAGTCCGACACGGTGGCCAAGGCGGCCGGAGGTGAGCTGATATCCGGGTCGTGGATCATCGCCGGGGCGGTGCGGGCCCGGGTCACCCGGGCCGGGGCCGACTCCTACGCCAACCGTATCGCCGAGGAGGCCCGCCGGTTCAGCCTGGTCAACTCCGAGCTGGTGCACTCCGTCAACCAGGTGCTGAGGATCCTGTCATGGGCCATGGTCGTCATCGCCCCCCTCCTGATAGTGCGCCAGCTGCAGGTGCAGCCGTGGCGGGAGGCGGTCCGGGGCGCGGTCGCCGGCCTGGTGGGCATGATCCCGGAGGGACTGGTTCTGCTCACGACCATGGCCTTCCTGGCGGCCGCTGTCCGCCTCGGCCGCAGGCGGGTCCTGGTCCAGGAGCTGCCGGCGGTGGAGACCCTGGCCCGGGTCGACGTGCTGTGCGTGGACAAGACCGGCACCCTGACCGAGGGGCGGGTCGTCTTCGGGGACCTGGTGGCCGGCGACGCCGACCGCGATGCTGTGGTCAACGCCCTGGCGGCCTTCGCCGCCGCACCGGACGCGAACGCCACGCTGCGGGCTGTCGGCGACGCCCTGAAGCCCTCCGCGGCGTGGCGGCCCGACGCGGGGGTGCCGTTCAGCTCGGCGAGGAAGTGGAGCGCGCTCGGCTTCGAAGGTCACGGCAGCTGGGTGATCGGCGCTCCGGAGATGGTCGGCGGGGCCGATCCGGCCGGCCTCCTGGTCCGGGCCGCCGATGCGGCCCGCCAGGGGCGCAGGGTCCTGGTCGTGGCCCGATCCGAGGCCCCGCTGCGGGGGGAGGCGCTGCCTGCCGGCCTGGAGGTCACCGGGATCGTCGAACTGGTGGAGAAAGCCCGGTCGGCGGTATCCGCCACGCTGCGCTACTTCGCCGACCAGGGGGTCGGCGTCCGGGTCATATCGGGGGACAACCCGGCCACGGTCAGGGTGCTGGCCGAGCAGGTCGGTCTCCCCGGCGCCGAGGCGGCCCTCGACGCCCGGGCGTTGCCCACCGACCCCGACGCGCTCGGCGCGGCGATCGAGACGGGCCGGATCTTCGGCCGGGTGACGCCCCACGACAAGCAGTCCCTGGTCGGCGCCCTGCGACGGCGGGGACACGTGGTCGCCATGACCGGTGACGGCGTCAACGACGTGCTGGCCCTCAAGGAAGCCGATCTGGGGATCGCCATGGGTTCCGGCTCGGCCATCACCCGGGGCGTGGCCCAGCTGGTCAACCTGGACGACGACTTCGACGTCCTCCCCGCCATCGTGGGTGAGGGCCGGCGGGTGCTGGCCAACATCGAGAAGGTCGCCGCTTTGTTCCTGGTCAAGAACGTGTACTCGATGATCCTGGCGGTGACCACTGCGGTGGTCGGCTGGCCGTATCCGTTCCTGCCCCGGCACCTGACTCTCATCAGCGCCGTGGGCATCGGTATCCCCGGCGTGGTGCTGGCCCTGGGCCCGAGCGAGCGCCGCTTCGCCCCCGGTTTCCTGTGGAGGGTGCTCACCTTCTCGGTGATCGCCGGAGTCCTCACGGCGGCCGCCGTGATGGTCACCTACGCCTTGGCCCGGGCCGAGGGGTCCAGCGGGGACTCGGCCCGTACCGCCGCCATCATCGTCACCGTGATGGTCACGCTCTGGGTGCTGTCGATCGCGGCCCGCCCCCTGACCGGATGGCATCTGCTGCTGGTCGGGGCCATGGCCGGGCTGTTCGCGGCGGCGTTCTTCACGCCGTGGGTCAGCACCTTCTTCTCTCTCCAGCACCGTCCGTCGCCGACGGTGCTGGTGGAGGCGCTGGCGGTGGGAGCGGTGGCGGCGGCGGCCATCGACCTGGTGACCCACCTCGAGCCGGTGCAGCGACTGTCGGACAGACGCTCCGGGACCCCTCTCCCGCGGGGGTGACCTTCGCCTCTCGATCGACAGCCCCGACGGGGCTCTACTGGACGCCCTGAGACGCTGAGGGCAGGAGGCGATGCCGTGCGACCCGCAAGAATCGTCCTGGTCGTGGCCGGTTCCCTGCTGGCGTTGGTCGGTCTGGCCGCCCTGGCGGCGGGCGGCGCCCTGCTGTGGGCCCATGGCACCCAGCGGGACGCGGCCGGGTACTACAACAGCGCCACCGACCGTTTCCAGACCTCCGGCTACGCCCTCACCGCCACCGCCGACTTCGGTTCCCGGCCGGACGGCCAGGACTGGGTGCCGGGGCATGACATCGGCACGGTCCGCATTCGCGCCGCCGGCCCGGCCGGCCGACCTCTGTTCGTGGGGGTGGCCCCCCAGGCCCAGATCGACCGGTGGCTGGCGGGGGTCGCCCATACCCGGGTCAGCTCGGTGTCCGCCGGCCCGTTCCGGAGCGAGTCGACCTACATCCCGGGCTCGGCCGTCCCGGCCAGCCCGGCAGCTCAGTCCTTCTGGGCGGCGCGCTCCTCCGGCTCGGGGCTGCAGACCGTGGTGTGGGAGACCCAGCCCGGCCGCTGGGGTGCCGTGGTGATGTACGCCGACGCCTCCCCCGGGGTGGCGGCCGCGGTGACCGTGGGGGTCAGGACCGGCCTGTTCCTGCCCGTCGGCCTGGGCGCGGCCGGCTTCGGGTTGCTGGTCCTGGCCGGCTCGGCCGTCATGCTGGTGCTCGGCCTGCACCAGGGGGGCGGGGAGCGGGAGACCCGTCCGGCCTGGACGCCGGCCCCGGTCACGCCGACGGTGCCGGGCTCCTACCCGGTCCGCCTCGACGGTCACGCCGACCCCGGCACCGGGCGCTGGCTGTGGCTGGTCAAGTGGGTGCTGGTGGTGCCCCACCTGGTGCTTCTGGCCTTCCTGTGGCTGGCGGTGGGGGTGCTGACGGTGGTGGCCGGCTTCGCCATCTTCTTCACCGAGCGCTACCCGAGATCCATATTCGAGTTCAACAGCGGAGTGTTCCGTTGGACCTGGCGCGTGGCGTTCTACTCGGTCAGCGCCTTCGGGACCGACCGCTATCCGCCGTTCAGCCTGCGGCCGGATCCCACCTACCCGGCGGAGCTCACCATCGACTACCCCGACCACCTCTCCCGCTGGCTGGTGCTGGTCAAGTGGTGGTTGCTCGCCCTGCCTCAGTACCTGGTGGTGGCCATCCTGGCCGGAGGGTGGGAGTACCGGGCGTCGGGTGCGTGGCGGATCGCCGGCGGGGGTGGCCTGATCGGCCTGCTGGCCCTGATCGCGGCGGTCATCCGGATGGTGCGGGGCCGGACCCCCGGACCGCTGTTCGACGTGGTCATCGGGCTCAACCGGTGGTGCTACCGGGTCCTGGCCTACGCCGCGCTGATGCGCGACGAGTACCCGCCGTTCCGCCTGGACACCGGGGGGGCGGACCCCGGCCACGCCCCGGCCGCCCCGCCGCCGCCGCCCCCCGCCCCGCCGGCGACCGTCCCTCCCTACCCGTCGGAAGCATCCCGGCCGGCGCCGTGAGGGCCGGGCCGCTCCCCCCGCCGGCTTCTAGCCGGCGGGGACGGTGAGCGGGGAGTCCCTCTCCACCTGCAGCTGGGTCTCCACGGTGGCGAAGCCGAGCGAGCGGTCCAGGTCGGCGGCGAAGTAGCCCGGGTCTGCGACCATCACCAGCCGGCGGGCCCCGAAACGCTCGAAGCCGTGTGCCGCGGCGCGCTCCACCAGCGTTCCGGCCAGCCCCCGCCTGCGAAAGGCGGGATCGGTCTCCACCGACTGGAACCGGGCCAGCCCTTCCTCCACCTGCACCAGCCCCAGCTGGGCCACCAGTCGATCCTCCACGAAAGCGCCGAACCAGGCGGCCGCCCCGGCCCGGACCATCCGGCGGTTGGCGAGGGCCTTGGCCGACAGGTAGCCGGGCCCGGCGTCAGCAGGCCGGTCCTGGCAGCCCATGCGCAACTCCACGCTCTGCTCCCAGTCGCGCTCGGAGCGCAGCTCGCGACAGACGGCGTCCCGGTTCACCCGCCGCGGTGGGCGGACCCGGGACGCGGTCATGACCGCCTGGGCCTCGGCGTGGAAACCCAGCCCGGCGAAGAACGCCAGGTCCTCCGCCCTGCCGGCGGTGCCGTCGAAACCGAGGGCCACATGGCCGGCGGTCGGAAACGCCTCGGCGAAGCGGTCCAGCCACTCCTGCGAGGCGTCGGGGCCCGGCACCCGGTCGACCAGGATGAAATTGCCCCACCAGTAGCTGGGGTTGGTCGGGGTGGACACGACGATGTGATCGCCGCGGTCGTCGAGCCGCGAGCCGCTCATCGCCAGCACCTCGAGGTCTGTCCGGTATCCCAGCGAGCCGGGGGTCACCGGACGACTCTACGGGCCGGCCGGGGGCGGCCGGGCGTACAGTTGCCGGAGGGAGATGTCGGGTACGGCGCAGGTGCGGGTGGTGCGGGTCTACACCGACGACGATCGGCGGGCCGGCGAGTACCGGGTCCTGGTCGACCGCCTCTGGCCCCGCGGCGTTTCGAAGCAGTCCATCGACTTCGACCTGTGGGCCAAGGAGGTGGCCCCCAGCTCGGAGCTGCGCCGCTGGTACGGGCACGACCCGGAGCGCTTCGCCGAGTTCCGCCGCCGGTACCGGGCGGAGCTCGACGATCGTTCGGGACCGGGGGCGCCCGTTCTGGCCGGCATCGAGGAGGCGGCCCGGACCCGGCCGGTGACGCTGCTCACCGCCACCCGGGACACCGAACGGTCGGGAGCCGAAGTGTTGCGGGAGCTGCTCCAGGAGAGGCTGTGAGGCGCGGCGCCAGCGTCAGCGGGCCGCCATCCAACCCGAGATGCTGTCGGCCAGGACCGGCAGCGGCAGTGACCCCTGATCGAGCACGGCGGCGTGGAACTCCGGCAGGGAGAACGCCGGACCCAACCGGCGGCGGGCCTCATCCCTCAGCCGGAGGATCTCCAGCTTGCCGGTCAGGTAGGCCAGGGCCTGGCCGGGCATGACGATGTAGCGGTCCACCTCATCCGCGAGAAAACCGGCCGGCATGGGCACGTGCTCGACGAAGAACTCGACGGCCCGGCCCCGGCTCCATCCCATGGCGTGCAGGCCGGTGTCGACGACCAGGCGGGCGGCGCGCATCAGGGAGGCGCTGATGGCGCCGAGCAGGCTCTGGGTGCCGCTGTACAGCCCCATCTCCTCGGCCAGCTGCTCGGCGTAGAGGCCCCATCCCTCGGAGAACACGGTGAGGGAACGCTGGCGCTGGAGGGCGGGAAGCGTCGTGAGCAGCTGCAGGCGGGACAGTTGCAGGTGATGGCCGGGCACGGCCTCGTGGAAGGCCACCCCCTCCAGGTCCCAGCCGGTTCCGGCGGTCGGCTTCTCCGTGTTGAACCAGAACGTGCCGGGCCGGCCACCGTCGAGCCTGGGGGGCGTGTAGTGCGGGGCCGTCCCGGCGGCGGCCACGATCGGTGGCATCGGGGTCACCTGGCAGGGGGCCGGCAGGGGAGCGGGGAAGACCTCCGGGGCGGCGGCCTCGGCCCGCCGGATGGCGGCCACCGCCTGGCGTATGGCCTCGGCCGGGTCCAGGCGTCCCGCCGAGGCGCGGACGGCCTGGTGTACCTGCTCGATGCCGTGCAGACCGATCGTCCCCCCCAGCTCCGCCGCTCTCTGCTCGAGGGCGGCGATGTGGTCCAGGCCGATCTGGTGCAGCTCCTCCGCGGTGACCTCCAGGGTGGTGTGGGTACGGATGGCCCGGTGGTAGTCGGCGTCACCGCCGGGCAGGTGGCACAGTCCCGGGTGATCACCGTCGCGGGCGGCGGGGAGGATCTCCCGGAGCACGTCCACCCACCGGGCCAGGGCCGGTTTGACCACGTCGGCGGCCGCCGCCCGCCGCCGGTCCTCCCATGATGCGGCCCCGTCCCACCCGGCCGGGGCCTGGGGGGCCAGGAGCGGCTCCGGGGCCGGGCCGGCCAGCACCTGATCCGCCCATCCGATCGCCTGCTCGACCAGGGGGGCGACCGGCAGCCGGCCTCTCGTGGCGCCGGACGCCAGCCGGTCGCTCACCTGGTCCAGCCACCCGGCGCTCCGGCGCAGCCTGGCGACGTAGTCCTCGGCCGCTCTGGCGTCGACCAGCACGGTGCGGGCGGCCAGGGCCAGAAATGAAGCCGGCGCGCTGAAGGGCATCGCCGTCACGGTGTGCTCGATACCGGCCGAATCGATCGAGTCCATCTCCTGGCGGGCCATCTCCCGCAGGCACCCGAGGGTGACCCGGTCCGCCGGTGCCAGGCCGGCGGCGTCGACCGCATCGGCTTCCCGCAGGAACGCCTCCATCTCCGCCCGGAGGGCCTGGTCGCCCCCCTCGCTGTCGTCGGGGACCAGATCGTCGAACCCGGGGATGCCGTAGGCGGTGGCGGTGAACGGGTGGGTGGCCAGCCACCTCTGGTGGAAGCGGTCGGCCAGGTCGCTGGGTGTGGTCACGCCGCCCAGTCTGCCCGCCGGCTGCGACCGGCCGGTCGGCGCCGGCCCAGCCGCCGGTCGGCGGCCCCGGCCCCGGGGCGAGGCCGCCACGGTCGGGCTCAGGCCGAACCGGGCGCCCGCATCAGGCCGCCGATCCAGGTGACGGCGGCATCGATGACCGGCTCGGCCGTGCCCAGGAAGTGGTCCATCCCGGGGACCGTGCGCAACGTCGTGGAAGGCCACCCGACGACCAGCGGGGCGATCGACTCCGGAGGGGTGAACTGGTCGAGTTCGGGGACGACGATGGCTTTGGGCCGGGGGTCGGTGCCGAGCGCCGAGCGGGCCAGGCCGTCGGCTTGGGGAGCGAGCAGGAACCAGGCGGCCACCCGGTCGTCGGCGATCCCGGCCGCGACCCCGGCTCCGAAGGAATAGCCGATCAGGGCCAGGGGAGCCCCCGGGACGGCTCCTGCTGCCGCGTCGATGGCCTGCACCGCCTGGGACCGGGTCGCCATGGGGTCGTCGTTGGCGAAGTCGAAGCGGAACGCCGCCACGCC
The DNA here is from genome assembly GCA_035702985.1 of Acidimicrobiales bacterium. Taxonomy (GTDB): domain Bacteria; phylum Actinomycetota; class Acidimicrobiia; order Acidimicrobiales; family Palsa-688; genus JAKAXG01. The sequence continues at coordinate 4,190 of DASSZD010000109.1, read as the reverse complement.
CGCCGGTGGCAGCCGCTGGAAGAGCCCGTCGATGAAGGGGTGGAACCGGTTGCCGCCGAAGTGGGGGTGGGGGTGGAGCAGCACGGCTGCGGCGCGGGCGCCGTCTGGGATGTTGCGGTCGAGAGCCACCCCGGCAGTCTCCCAGGGGGGCGCTGCTCCGGGGCGCGGTGCCGGCGCCGGGCCGCCCGTGAGAGGATGCGGTGGTGGCCACCCGGAGGACAGCCAGGCGCCGGACGTCGCTGGTGCTCGGCGCCCTCTTGCCGTCGGCTGTGATCGTCGGGGCTAGGCTTTCCCGGCGCCGTACCCGCAGCGCCGATCCGTCCGGGCCGCTAGCTCATCCGGTAGAGCAGGGGACTTTTAATCCCAAGGTGCAGGGTTCGAGACCCTGGCGGCCCACCGAGCAGCCTTCCCACACCCCTGCCGGACGGCCCCGCCCGGCGAAAGCCGCCCGTTCGGCCGGGGTGGTGGTTAGCGTGGACTCGATGTTCTGGAGCGACACCTCTTCCGGGCCGCTTGCCGATGCCGAACCCGCCGTGGCCGCCGGGGCCGGCGCTGATGGCCCGGCGGGGAGCGACGACGCCTCCCGGGACGTCGCTCACACCGGCGCCGACGGATCGACGGCTGCCGGAGGGACCCATGCCGGTCCTGCTGGAAGCGTCGACGGCGCCGAGCCGGCGCCCGGCCGGGGGCGTGACGAAGGGTCGGCGCCGGAGGCTTTGTCCGGGGCCCCGGTCGGGGTGGAATCCGAGGTCGTGAGCGGTCCGATCGACGGGGCAGAGCCGGAGGCCCCCCCGGTGGACGACCGGGACGAGGAGGCCGGCGGGGCCGACGAGGTCACCACGGACGGGGTCGCTACCGACGGGGTCACCACGGACGAGGTCACTGCCGACGAGGCGTTCCTGTCCGCCGTGGCCGCCGAGTTCGACGCCATAGAGGCGGCCCTGGTGCGCCTGGACGACGGCACGTTCGACAGCTGCCAGGTGTGCGGAGGGCGCATCGGCCAGGACCGGCTGATGGCCGACCCGCTCCTCACCGGCTGCCCGTCCCACACCTGAGCCGCCGCCCGGATGCGGTGAGGGGGGACCTACAGAGGTCCGTTGCCGTGCTTGCGGGTCACCAGACGCTCCCGCTTGGTGGCGAGCATGCGGAAGGCGCCCGAGACGGCCCGGCGGCTGTCGGCCGGGTCGACGACCTCATCGACGAATCCCCGGGCGGCGGCCACGTAGGGGTTCAGGTAGGACTCCTCGTACTCGACGGCCAGGCGGGCCTGGGTCCCGGCGTCCTCCCGCCTGTGCAGGATCTGGACCGCTCCCGAGGCGCCCATGACCGCCACCTGCGCCGAGGGCCAGGCCAGGCACAGGTCGTTGCCCATCCCCTTGGAGTCCATGACGATGTAGGCCCCGCCGAAAGCCTTTCGCAGGATCAGGCACACCCGGGGCACGGTGGCCTCGGCGTAGGCGAAGACCAGCTGGGCGCCGTGGCGGATCATCCCTCTCCACTCCAGGTCCTTGCCGGGCATGAAACCGGGGGTGTCGACCAGGGTGAGCAGGGGGATGTTGAACGAGTCGCAGAAGGCCACGAAGCGGGCCCCCTTCTGCGAGGCGGCGATGTCCAGCGTGCCGGCCATGGACTGCGGCTGGTTGGCCACCACCCCCACCGGCCGGCCGTCGATGCGGCACAGGCAGGTGACGATCTGGGGCGCCCAGGCGGCCCGCAGCTCCAGGTACCCGCCGTCGTCGGCGACCGCCTCCACCACCCGCCGTACGTCATAGGAGCCGGTCGGGCTGGGCGGCAGCAGTTCCCGCAACTCCGTGGTGGGACGATCGTGGGGATCCCCCGAGGTGAGTACGGGGGGTTCCTCGTCGGTGTGATCGGGCAGGTAGTCGAGAAGCTCGGCCACCGCTTCCAGGGCGGAGGGGCCGTCGGCGGCCAGGAGGGCGGCGACACCCGATGAGCGGGCGTGGACCCGCTGGCCGCCGAGCTCCTCCGGGGCCAGGCGTTGACCGGTCAGCTGGTTGACCGCGGCCGGGCCCGATACGTAGGCCACCGCCTCGCCGGTCATGACCACCGCATCCGCCATGCCCAGCAGCAGGGCCGGACCCGAGACGGCCAGTCCGTAGGCGACGATCACCACCGGAACGATCCCGGAGCAGTCGGCCAGGGCCTTGGCGGCTTGGCCCCACCCATCCAGCGAGGCCACCCCTTCCATGATGTCCGCCCCCGACGACGCCAGCACCACGACCAGAGGCAGCCGCTGGGCCAGGGCCATGCCGGCCGCCCGGGCCACCGTCTCGCTGTCGGCGGCTGCCAGTGCTCCCCGCTTGACTTTGTCGTCCACCCGGACCAGTACGACCCGCCGCCCGGTCGAGGGCAGCAGGCTCAGACCGGCCTGGGTGGCTCCGGGGACCCCTGCCCGTAGGTGTAGGACGGTTGCTTCGGCGGCGGTGGACAGTGGCACTTAGTCTGAGACTGTACGGCCCCGCTCCCCGTTACGGATACCGCGGGGCTACCCGCCGGTAGCCTCCGCCGGCCGGGTGGGCGGCCTCGATGTCGGCCGCCACCGCCTCCGCAGCCGAAGTGTCGGCCCCGGCCTCCTCCGTGCGATCGGGCGTCGCAGCGGTGCCGTCTGGCCCCGAGTCGAGACCGTCCTCGCCGTCGTCCATGCCGCGGGCCATCAGGAAGCCCCGGGCCCGCTCGGCCAGGCGGTATCGGTTGACCAGATCCCAGAAACGCGGCCCGTGACCGGCGACGCTCAGGTGGGCCAGTTCGTGGACGACCACGTAGTCGACCACCCATCCCGGCTCCTTGGCCAGCCGGGACGAGATCCGGATGGTCCGGTCCCGGGGAGTGCAGCTGCCCCACCGCATCTCCTGGTTCGACACCCACCGGATGGATGCCGGCTCCTCCAGGCGAAGCTGGCGAGCCAGGGTCCGGGCCCGCTGCTCCAGGTCGATCGAGTCGCCGGCGTGACGCCGCTCGATGCGCTTGACCATCTCGGCCACCCAGCGCTGCTCGTCGGAGCTGCTCATGCCGGCCGGAATGTGGACCCGGACCACCCCGTCGACCAGCCGGGCCTGCACCGTCTTGCGCCGGCGGGCGCTCCTGATCACCTCCACCTTCATGGTCGGAACGGTACCTGGATGGTGTGTCCACTTCGGGGCACTAGAGGGTGACGGGGCCGGCCACCTCTCCCGGTGCCTCCCCGTCCAGGAGGTCCACCGGGTAGCTCAAGGAGAGCTCCCCGCCGCCGGCCGTGCCGCCGTATCCCGCCAGGTTGCGGATGTGGCGCTCCACCAGCCCGCAGGATCGGGCGATCGACCGGATGACCCCGCCGTGGGTGACGATCAGGGTCAGGCGGGCCTGATGGCGGTGGATGAGGCCCGCCACCTGCCGGGCCGCCATGGCCACCCGGGCGTCGAAATCGGCCCTGGTCTCGCCGCCCGGTGCCCCGGCGAGCCGCCCGGCGTCGAACAGATCCAGCTCCTCCCCCCAGGCCTTGGCGATCTCGGCCCTGGTGAGGCCGCTCCAGCGGCCGACGTGGAACTCGCGCAGGGAGGGCTCCACCACCACCCGGGGGGCGGACCCGGGCCCCGCCCCGGCGGCCGGCCCCTGACCGCCCAGTAGCTCGCCGGTCCGCTGGGCCCGGACCAGATCCGAGGTGACGACCAGATCGAAGCGCATCTGGTCCCGGAGCCTCTGCCCCGCCTGCCGGCTCGAGGCCTCGCCGGTCTCCGACAGGGGCGGGTCGGCCTGCCCCTGCCAGCGCCCCGTGGCGTTCCACGTCGACTGGGCGTGACGGACCAGCAGGAAGGCGGACACGAGCCGAGGGTACCGACCGGTCCCGGCGGTCCTGGCCGGGACGGCTGGGCCGGTGGGGGAGCGGCTGGGCCGGTGGCACGGCTGGGCCGGTGGCGGGACGGCTGGGCCGGTGGCGGGACGGCCTGCCCGGCGGCCGGTCCCGGCCGGCGGGCCCCTGGAGGGTAGGGCGACCGGCCGGTGGGGCGGCCGGGGCGGTCGGATGGGTGCGGACGGTACCCTCTGGGAAGGAATTTCCTGCACATGACGCCACCTGCCGCGAGCCGGGGGGCGGGGGACGCTGGCCAGACCGGTCGAACCCGACCCGAAATGGCGGAGCAGACATCATCTGACGCCGCGCCGGTGTCGGTGACCCTGCTCCTGTTCGCGGCCGC
>DASSZD010000089.1:0-22433 GCA_035702985.1 Acidimicrobiales bacterium | reverse complement strand
GACGGTCCTGCAGGGGGCGCCCGACCAGGCCGGCGCCGAGGCGTTCGTGGCCTACCTGCTCAGCCCGGCCGGGCGGGACATCCTGGTCCGCGCCGGTTTCCAGATGGTGGAGCCGCCGACCGTGTCCGGCTCAGGGGTGCCGCCGGCCCTCCGCCGGGCCCTGCCCGGATCCTGAGCGGGCCCCGGCCGGGCCGACCCGGCCGCGCCGCGGAGATCGGGCTGTCAACGGCCGGCGGCCAGATCCTCGAGGAACCGCAGGGCGGCCTGGCCGGAACGTAGGCGCCACAGCGCCAGCGTCCGGTCGAACCCGCCGGCCCTCCGCTCCTGATCGTCGAGGCCCTCGACGATCCGCGTCACCACGGTGATCTGGCGGTCCACCAGGTCGCCGGCGTCGGCCCCCGACCTTTCCAGCAGGGCCAGCTTGGCCAGGAACTCGGTCCGCAGGTCCCGGATGTGGGTGACCGGGCGGCGCAGCCACTCCTCCAGGGCCCGCCGCCCGTCGGCAGTGACCCGCATCGGGGTGCGCTTGGGTCCCCGGCGGCCCGGCTGCTCCGGCATGGCCTCGATCATCCCGACCGCCGCCAGGCGGTCCATGGCCCGGTACACGGCCGGCCTGGCCAGCGAGTACACCCGGCCGACCTCCCCGTCGGGGCCCAGGACGCGGGCCACCGCGAAGCCGTGGGTTGAACCCTCGGCCACCAGGCCGAGCACCACGCATTCGGCCAGGGACAGCCGTGCGTCCTGGTCCGCTGCGGGAGCCGCCATGACCCCAACGCTAATGGTCCGGGCCCGGCGGCCCGCCTCAGGCGGGTCAGTCCAGGCTGGTGGCGGCGGCCGGCCCGGGGGCGGCTCCGCCCGGTGCGGGGCAGCCCGACGCCACGGCCGGAGACGCCCAGCTGGCGTCGGACAGGCCGGGCCCCAGATCCCGGGGCCGGTCGGCGCTCTGCACCAGGACGGCGGCTCCGTAGGGCTCGGCCTGACCCGGGGGCAACGTCAGCGCACCCGACGGGGTGAGCGCCAAGTCGATCACCGGGCTCAGCGCCTGTCCGGGCGGGGTGCCCCGCCCGATCCGGCCCACGCCCTCGCCCACGACGACGGCGGCGGGGGAGTCGTTGCGCACCCGGCCGTGCTCCTGCACCAGCCACTCCCAGTTGGCCGGGTCCACCGGGACGGCGCTGAAGTCGGTCTCGGTCCAGTCCAGTCCGCCGCTGGGGCAGGCGCCGGCGTTGCCACTGCTCGCCACCGCCTGCGGTGCGGCGGCCGGCGAGGCGCTCGGGGCGGGTGCAGCCACCGGACCCGGGCCGGTCACGGCGGCCGCCCCGGACCGGGAGGCGGCCACCAGGGCGGCACCGACCACGACGGCGGCCGCCACGCCGGCGCCGATGGCCAGAACCGCCCGTTGCCTCCTCATCGCCACCATGCGTACCCAGCGTCGCGCCGGGCGAATCGCAAGGCCTGCTCGGGGCCGGCCTTTCCTGAACCCGCGTCGCCGGACGCCTATGGGAGGTTTTGGGGCTTTTGGCAGATACCCGGCGCGCCGCCCCCGGTCGTGGGACCATATGGCCGTGGCCAACCACAACTCGGTGCTCGAGCGGGAACTGCTGCGCCTGCAGGGCCAGCTGGTGGACCTGCAGCAGTGGGTCCGGGAGCGCTCGCAGCGGCTGGTGGTGGTGATCGAGGGTCGCGACGCCGCCGGCAAGGGCGGGGTGATCAAACGGATGACCGAGTACCTGAACCCCCGCTGGTGCCGGGTGGCGGCCCTGCCCGCCCCGTCGGACCGGGAACGGACGGAGTGGTACTTCCAGCGCTACATCGAGCACCTGCCGGCGGCCGGCGAGATCGTGCTGTTCGACCGCAGCTGGTACAACCGGCCCGGGGTGGAGCGGGTCATGGGTTTCTGCTCCGAGGAGGAGGTGCAGCGGTTCTTCCGGCAGTGCCCGGCGTTCGAGCGGATGCTGATCGACGACGGGATCATCCTGGTGAAGTACTGGTTCTCGGTGAGCGATTCCGAACAGGAAAAAAGGTTCCAGGCCCGCCTCCACGACCCCCTCAAGAGGTGGAAGCTCAGCCAGCTGGACCTCGAGGGGCGTCGCCGCTACTCGGAGTACTCGAGGGCCAAGGACGAGATGTTCGCCCACTGCGACCTGCCCGACTCCCCGTGGTGGGAGGTCGAGGCCGACGACAAGATCCGGGCCCGCATCAACTGCATCGCCCACCTGCTCTCGGTGGTTCCCTACCAGCCGGTGTCGGTGCCGGAGCTGGAGCTGGAGCCCCGGCCCCGACTGCGGCCCTACGACCGGCCGCCCCGGCGCAACCGGGTGGTCCCCGACCACGCCGCCGGCGTCCTGGCGGCCCGGGGGTCCTGATCGGTCTCCTCGGGGTCCTCGTAGCGGTCGTGGCAGCCCGCCTCCTGCACGTTCGGCGGGCACGGCTCCGCAGCCTGGTAGCCGGCAGGGTCGTATTCGGAGAGGTCGTGGCACTGCGACATCGGGGCCTCCTTTTTCCATGACCATGCTGGGGGCGGCCGGCCCGCCCGTCGCCAGGGCAGGAAGCCCCGGCCGGTGGAGGAGAACGCCCGGCTTCGGGTAAATGAGTAGTTCATGACGTCAAAGAACCTCCGGCGCCTGGCCGCCGGTACGGCTCTGTCCGCCGCCGCGGCCGGATCCCGCTACGGTCTGCACCGCCACGTCGAATCGGTCAGGTCCCGCACCGACCCCGAGACCGATCACCTGTTCGACCTGCCCCCCGATATGACCGAGCACCAGATCCCGGCGCCCGACGGCGGATCGCTCCGTGTGGTGGAGCGGGGATCGGGCCGGCCGCTGCTCCTCATCCACGGCATCACCCTGCAGGCCGGGGTGTGGGCCCCGCAGCTGCACACGCTGGCCGACCGCTACCGGGTGGTGGCCATGGACGTGCGGGGGCACGGCCGCTCCGTGGCCGGCGGCGACGGCTTCGGGCGCAAAGCCGCGGCCCGCGACGTGGCCGCCGTGCTGGACCATCTGGACCTGCGCGACGCGGTGGTCGTGGGCCATTCCATGGGCGGCATGATCCTCATGGAGTTCGCCGGGGACCATCCCGGGCAGCTGTCCGAGCGGGTGGCCGGCCTGGTGTTCATGGACACGGCCGCGTACCAGCTGCTGCCCCGGCCCGCCCTGCCGGTGGCCCAGGCCCTGGGCCGGCGGGTCCGGCGCCGGCTCGACCAGGGTCGCCCGGTCTACCAGCGGCCGGTCGGCGACGACGACCTGTCGTGGTTCCTGGCCCGCCTGGCCTTCGGGGCCCGGCCCTCGGGCCGGGCCGTGGACCAGCTGCGCCGCTACCTGGAAGAGGTCCCCCAGTCCACGTCCCTGCCGTCGGGTATCGACCTGCTCGACCACGACGCCCGTGACGCCCTGAGGCGGACCCGCACCCCGTCGCTGGTCCTGGTCGGCTCGCGTGACCTCCTGACGCCGGTGTGGGCGGCCCGGCGCATCGCCCGGTTCCTGCCCGGCGCCCGGCTGGAGGTGCTGCCCCGGGCCGGTCATCAGCTGATGCAGGAGCGGCCGGTCGAGGTGGCCCGGCTGCTCGACCAGTTCGTCGCCGGGCTGCCGGCCGCCGCCCAGGCTGCGGCCCAGGCGCCGGCCGGCTGAGCGGAAGCCGGTGGGGGGGCGCACCGCCTTCGTGCTGGGCGGGGGCGGGGTGCTCGGCTCCGCCGAGGTCGGCATGCTGCGGGCCCTGCTGGAACGGCGGGTCCGGCCCGACCTGATCGTGGGATCCAGCGTGGGCGCCCTCAACGGGGTGGTCCTGGCCGCCCACCCCAGTCTGGAGGCGGTGGCCGAGCTGACCCGTACCTGGACCAGCCTGCAGGCCCGCGACGTGTTCTCCAGCTCGGTGGTCGGCCAGATCGGCAACCTGATCCGTCACGGCACCTACCTCCACGGCAACGGGGCGTTGCGACGCCTCATCGCCGACTCCGCCGGCGCCGCCCGCATCGAGGACCTGGCCGTCCCGTTCCAGTGCGTGGCCGCCTGCATCGAGGACGCCTCGGCCCGGTGGTTCGACTCGGGGCCGGTCGTCGACGCCGTCCTGGCCTCGTGCGCGGTGCCCGGCCTGCTGCCCCCGGTGCGGGTCGGGGAGCGGCATTTCATGGACGGCGGCCTGGTGGCGTCGGTTCCGGTGGGGCGGGCGGTGGAGCTGGGCGCCGACCGGGTGTTCGTGCTCCATGTCGGCCGCCTGGAGCGCAGCCTGGAACCCCCGGCCCGGCCCTGGGACGTGGCCCTGGTGGCGTTCGAGATCGCCCGCCGCCACCAGTTCGCCGACGACATGGCCCGCCTGCCGGCCGGTGTCGAGGTGCACGTGCTGCCGGCCGGGGACCTGCCGCCGTCCCTGTCGGTCCGCTACCGCAGCTCCTCGTCGGTGGGGCGGCGCATCGACGCCGCCTACGAAGCCAGCGCGCGCCTTCTGGATCAGATAGACCTCTGAGGGCCATGGCCCCTCCCTACGCCGTTCGGCGGCTGCTACTGCCCCTGATCCTGGCCGTCGAGGCGGCCGTCGCGGTGCTGCTCCTCTGCGTCGGGCTGGTCGGGCTGCTGGCCGCCCCGTTGGACCGCCGGCTGAGAGCCCCCCGGCTGGCCGCCATGGGGGTGTCCTACATCGCGGTGGAATGGGCCGGACTGGCCGCCCTGCTGGCCGTGTGGCTGGCCGGGCCGTTCCGGGGGAGGGCGTGGCGGGACCGGGCCGACCTGGCCGTCACCGGATGGGCGCTGGGCCGGGTGCTGGCCGCCGCCGGGGCCACCGTCGGGTTCTCCATGCAGGTCGACGAGCCCGACGTCCCGGGCCCCTTCGCCGAGTCGGACCCGGTGCTGGTGCTGGCCCGCCACGGCGGCATCGGCGACTCGTTCGCCCTGGTGTGGCTGCTGGCCTCCCGCTACCGGCGGCGGCCCCGGGTCGTGCTCAAGCAGGTCCTCCAGTGGGAACCGCTCATCGACGTGGCCCTGTCCCGCATGGGGGCCTGCTTCCTGCCGCCGTCGGCCAACCCGGCGGAACGGCTGGAGAGCCGGGTGGCGGCCCTGGCCGGGGACCTGGCGCCGGGGCAGGCCTTGCTGATCTTCCCCGAGGGCGGCAACTGGACGCCCAGCCGCCGGACGAGGGCCATCCGCCGGCTGTGGGCGTCCCGCAAGACGGCCGCCGCCCGGGCCGCCGCGCTCATGGACCACGTGCTGCCACCGCGGGCGGGCGGGGTGCTGGCCTGCCTGGACACCCGCCCGGAGATCCCGGTGGTGGTGGTGGCCCACACCGGCCTGGACAAGATCACCACCGCCGGTCAGCTGTGGGCGGCCATCCCTTTCACCACCGCCATGACCATCCGCTGGTGGCCCCCCGCCCATCCCCCCTACGGGGACGGGGAGCGGATCGAGTGGCTGACCACCGAATGGGCGGTCATCGACCAGTGGATCGACGCCCGCAGCGCCTGACCGGCCGCCGGCCGTGACCGCTCAGCGGGAAGGGTCGTGGAACTTCTCGAAACGCCACCACTCCTCCCCGTCGTAGCCGGCGTCCCCCCACCAGCCCCGCAGCCGGCGGCCGATCTCCTCCTCGGCGCCGTGGGGCGACGGCCGGTAGTACACCCGCCCGGACACCTCGGCCGGTCGGTACTCCTGGGCCACGAACCCTGACGGGTCGTTGTGGGGGTAGACGTAGCCGCCACCCTCCTTCATCTTCCGGCGCTGGTAGGGGTGCACCGACCTCAGAGGCCCCGGTACCGCCCCGGCCGGCCGGCTGCTCACATCCTCCGAGGCCCGGATCAGGGCGGCGGTGACGGTGTTGGATTTGGGGGCGGTGGCCAGGTAGACCACCGCGTGGGCCAGGTTGAGCTGGGCTTCGGGCAACCCGACGAACTCCACCGCCCGGGCCGCGGCGTCGGCCACCACCAGCCCCATGGAGTCGGCCACCCCCACGTCCTCCGACGCCAGGATCACCAGCCGGCGGGCGATGAACCGGGCGTCCTCGCCGGCGGCCAGCATGCGGGCCAGCCAGTACAGGCCGGCGTCGGGGTCGGAGCCCCGGATGGACTTGATGAAGGCGGAGATGACGTCGTAGTGCTCGTCCTCCCCGTAGCGCAGCACCCGGGACTGCCGGGCCCGCTCCACGTCGGGCAGGGCGATGTCGGTCCGGCCGTCCGCCTCGGCCAGGGCCAGGGCCATCTCCAGGGCGGTGAGGGCGGCCCGGGCGTCGCCGCCGGCCAGGTCGGTCAGATGGTCCCGGGCGTCGTCGGCGATGGTGGCGCCCTCGGTGTCGAGAGCCCGGCCCACCAGCACCCGCAGGTCGTCCTGGCCGAGCGGCTCCAGCCGGAACACCGTGGACCGGCTGAGCAGCGGGGCGTTCACCTCGAAGAAGGGGTTCTCGGTGGTGGCCCCGATCAAGGTGATGACGCCGGCCTCCACGCCGGGCAGCAGGGCGTCCTGCTGGCTCTTGTTGAACCGGTGCACCTCGTCGAGGAACAGGATGGTGCCCCGCCCGTGCTCGGCCAGGCGGCGCCGGGCGGCCTCCAGCACCTCGCGCACGTCCTTGACCCCGGCGCTGACCGCCGAGAGGGACACGAACTCCCGGCTGGTCTGCTCGGCCACCACGGTGGCCAGGGTGGTCTTGCCGGTCCCCGGCGGGCCCCACAGGACCACCGACGAGAGACGGTCGGACTCGATCAGGGCCCGCAGCGGGGCGCCCGGACCGATCAGGTGCCGCTGACCCACCACCTGGTCCAGGTTCCGGGGCCGCATGCGGGCCGCCAACGGCGCCCGCTCGGCGATCCGCTGGCGCAGCGCCGCTTCGAACAGATCGTCGGGCACGGACCCAGGCTACGGCGCGGTCCGCCGCGAAAGTGGCGAAGCGCGCCGCCCGTTCCGTTTCGCCCCGGCCGCGCCAGGGGTAACTATCGGCCGTGCCCACCGAGCCGCCCGCCACCGACCTGCTGGCCGGCCGCTACCAGCTGGGCGAGGTGCTGGGCCGGGGGGCGACCGGCGAGGTGCGAGCCGGATGGGACCACAATCTGGACCGACCCGTCGCGCTCAAGCTGCTGCGGGCCGGCGCCGGAGCCGACCTCGCCGCCCGCCGCCACTTCGAGATGGAGGGCCGGGCGGCCGCCGCCCTGGCCCATCCCAACGTGGTGGCGGTGTACGACACCGGAGACCCCGGATGCCCCGGCGTGCCGTACATCGTGATGGAACGGCTGCCCGGCACCACCCTCAAGGACGCCATCGGAGCCGGCCCGCTGCCGGTCCGGGAGGTCCGGTCGCTGGCCGTGCAGATCCTGTCGGCGCTGGAGGCGGCCCACCGCGCCGGGCTGGTGCACCGCGACATCAAACCGGGCAACGTCCTGGCCGCCGGGCCGGGGGTCTGGAAGCTCGGGGATTTCGGCATCGCCAAAACCCTGGACGCCGCCCCGGATCAGACGTCGACCGGCCTGGTGGTCGGCACCCCGGCCTACCTGGCCCCGGAGCGGCTCTACGGCCGACCGGCGACGGTGGCCACCGAGGTGTTCGCCATGGGGGTGGTCCTCTACGAGGCTCTGACCGGGCGCCGGCCGTTCGAGACCTCCTCGGACTACCCGTGGTCGGGGGCGCTGGCCGGGGTCCCGCCGGTCCGGGTGCGAGCCGTCCGTCCCGAGGTGGACCGGGCCCTGGCCGCGGCCGTCGAGAAGGCCCTCCACCCGGACCCGTCCCGCCGGTTCGCCTCGGCGCTGGCCATGGTGGCCGCTCTGGCCGACGCCGGCCCGGGGCGGCCGTCGGCATGGCCCGAGCGCCGACCATGGCGTTCCGGCCGCCGGGCCGGCCGGTCCCGGGCCCGGGGCGGCCTGGTCGGGCTGGGGGCCGCCGTGGTCGGAGCCGGCGCGGCGGCGGCGGTGGCGGCCGTTCTGCTCGGCAGCGCCGCCGCATCCCCGGGCACCCCCAAGAACACCGCCACGGCGGACAACACGGTGCCGGCGGCGGCCGTTACCGGCCCGGCGCCGGCGGCAGCACCGGCCGTTTCCTCCGGCGCCGTGGTCACCGAGGCGGCCGCCACCGACACGGCCGCCGCGTCGGTCACCGGGGCGGCCGTACCGGCGCCGGCGGCCCCCGCCTCCAGCGCCCCGCCGCCGGCTGCGGTCCGGCCCCCGGTCTACGCCGCCGCCGGCCACCGGGCATCCCCCCATCGGGCCGCCACACCCGCCGCCGGTCCCGCCCATCGGCGGGGAGGCCACGGCGGTCACCACCGGTGACCGCCGGCCCCGGGAGTTGGGTATAACGGCGCGGTGAGCAGCGAAGGGCTCCACGAGAGCGAAAGCAGACTCCGGCCCGAGACCATCGACCGTCACCGGGCCATCTCCTCGCTGATGGAGGAGCTGGAAGCGGTCGACTGGTACGACCAGCGGGTCGACGCCACCGAGGACCCGGAACTGAAGGCCATCCTGGCCCACAACCGGGACGAGGAGAAGGAGCACGCGGCCATGGTGCTGGAGTGGCTGCGCCGTCAGGATCCGGTACTGGACCGCAACCTGCGGGAGTACCTGTTCACCTCGGGATCGATCGTGGGTCGCGAGTCCGGGGGCGACGAGAGCGAGGGTGAGGGCCGCGGATCGGAGCCGGGCGGCGGGCTGGGTATCGGCGGCCTGCGGGACAAGGAGGGCCTGTGACCGATCGACTGCGCAGGGATCAGGCGCCCGTGTCGGCTGACGCCTGGGACCTGATCGACGAGGAGGCCGGCCGGGCCCTGCGCCACTACCTGGCGGCCCGGGCCCTGGTCGACTTCACCGGCCCCAAGGGGTGGGCCCACTCCGCCGAGCCGGACGGGCGGGTCGAGGAGCTGACCTCGCCGGTGCCCGGAGTGGACATGAAGGCCCGGGTGGTACGCCCTGTGGTGGAGTACCGCACGGCGTTCACCCTGAGCCGGGACGAACTGGACGCGGTGGAGCGGGGTCTGGGGGACCCGGACCTCGACCCGGTGACCCAGGCCGCCGGCCGGGCCGCTGACGCCGAGAACCGGGCCGTCCTCGGGGGCGGCCCGGCCGGCGTGGTCGGGATCGCCGGGGCGTCCCCCCACCAGCCGGTTTCCATCGGCGACGACTACTCCCGCTACCCCCGCCACGTGGCGTCCGCGGTGGCCGTCCTGCGGCGGGCCGGCGTCGAAGGCCCGTACGGCATCGCCCTGGGCGACCGTTGCTACACCGGGGTCGTGGAGACCACCGAGCACGGCGGGTACCCGGTGCTCGAGCACGTCCGCCTGATCCTGGGCGGCCCGGTGGTGTGGGCCCCGGCGGTGGACGGGGCGCTGGTGGTCAGCATGCGGGGCGGCGACTACGAACTGGTGTGCGGGGCCGACTTCGCGGTGGGGTACTCCCGCCACACCGACACCGAGGTGGAGCTGTACCTGGAGGAGTCGTTCACGTTCAAGGTGCACGAGCCCCGGGACGCGGTGGCCCTGCGCTACACCTAGGCGGGCCCGGCGTCGAGCCGGCCGGTGGCGCTCCTGAGCAGGGCGCCCACGTCCAGATCGCGGTTCTCGGTGACCGCCCGGATGGCGGTGACCGACACCAGGCCCTCCGAGAGGGCGGCGCTGTCGGTGCCCGCCTCCGGCTTTGTCCCGGCGTCGGCGAAGGTCACCGGCACCATCCCGCCGGTCACCTCCGACACGCTGCCCTGCACCATGCCGGCGTCGGCCAGCGACGTCACCATCACCGCCGTCCCGCCCCGCTCCCGGCTGTCTCCCGGCACGTTGACGTTGAGCACGGCCGCACCGGGGGCCCGCAATATCCAGTCCACGGCGGCGGCCACGATGCCGGGATCGGGGTCGCATCCGTCGTCCTCGTCGATCCCGGCGGAGATGGCCAGCCCCCGCCGGCCGTAGTTGGAGGCGGTCAGGGCGGCTCCCACCGTGCCCGAGTGCAGGACGGCCCGGCCGGTGTTCGGCCCCCGGTTGATTCCCGACAGCACCACGTCGGGTGGCGGCCCGAACGCCCCGTACATGGCCGCCCGCACGATGAAGGCGGGCGGCCCCTGCACCCCGAGCACCTGGGGGCCGCCGGCCCGGGTCACGGTGTCAACCAGAACCTTGCCGTCGCTGGCCGTGGCGGTCATCGACGCGCTCGACCCGGAGGCGTCGAACGACGGGGCCACCACGGTCACCTCGAGGCCCCGGGCGCGGGCGATCCGGGCCAGGGCGAGGAGACCTTCGGAGTGAACACCGTCGTCGTTGGTGACCAGAGCCTGCATGTACGCATGTTTTCCAGATCGGGCGGTTTGATTCGCCGTCCTGACGGATTCCGGTCCGATTTCGGTGGTTTAGCAGGCCGATCGGGGTGGTAGGACGCGCGGTGCAGCGGGTTGATGCCGGTCGACGGACCAGTCCGGACTCCCCTGATCGCGGAGGTTTCAGTGCCTATCATGTCATCCCCACTCCTGCGGGAGTGGGACCTGCTGCAGCAGCAGGTCATCCCGTTGCTCCTGGACGCCGAAAGCCAGGAGCGCCATCCCAGGATGTGGGCGGTCGGCAGTGTGGCCGACGCCGTGGCGGTGGCCGCCGCCTACCAGCACGCCCGGCACCGGGAATCCAACGACCTGCGGGCCTTCGCCTCCGAACCGGGAGGCCCGCCGGGCCCGGTGGCCTTCTCCCTGGCCGACGTGCGCTGCGTGCCGGTACCGACCCGGGCCGAGACCTTCGAGCGCCACGCCCGCCGGTGGGTGCCCGGAACCGAGGTGGCCGGCCAGGTCATCCTCGGCCGCCCCGACGGGGCCGTGGACCTGGTGACCATCCGCCCCGAGGCCTCCGACCGGGAAGCCGACCGGGCCATCGACCACCTCGGTGACGGCGGCCACGTGCTGCTCGTCGACGAGGCGCCGGACCTGGACCGCTACCACGGCCTGCGCCCGGTCGCCGGCAGCGGGAGGATGTTCCGCAAGTGCACCAGGGGCCGGATCACGGCCGCCCCGGCCGAGCCCGACACCGACCGCGAGACGCTGGCCCACCGCCAGGCGCAGGCCGACCTGGTGGCGAGCCACGCCCAGCTGGCCCGGTCCCTGGCCCGCCGCTTCTTCCACCACGGCGAGTCCAGGGACGACCTGGAGCAGGTCGCCCTGCTGGCCTTGGTCAAGGCGGCCCGCCGGTTCGACCCGGGCCGGGAGATCTCCTTCTCGACCTACGCCACGGCCAGCATCCTGGGGGAGCTGAAACGGCACTTCCGGGACAAGACGTGGACCATGCGGGTGCCGCGCTCGATCCAGGAGAGCTACCTGGCCGTCAAGCAGGCCCGGGAGGCCCTCACCCACGAACTGTCCTGCTCGCCGACCATCCAGCAGATCTCCGGGCGCCTCGGCATCAGCGACGAGACCGTCCTCGAGGCCATGGAGGCGGGGGAGAACTACTGGGCCGAGTCGCTCGACGCCGGAACCTTCGACGGAGACGCCGGCCGGGACGTGCCGGTGCTGGAATCCGGTTTCGAGCTGACCCTGGAACGCCAGCAGTTCGCCGCCCTCCTGCCCCGCCTGGCCCCCCGGGAGCGGCTGATCCTGAAGCGGATCTACTTCGACGGGTGGACCCAGCGGCGGGTGGCCGAGGAGGTCGGGGTGAGCCAGATGCAGATCTCCAGGCTGCTGTCAAAGGCCATGGAAAAGCTGCGGGGTTGGGTGCGGGAGGACCGCTAGCGCCTTTCCCGGGCCGGGGCGGGTGCGCTATCAATGTGCGATGGCGTTGTGGCGGTCGGACTCTTGACAGCGCTCGTCGTCGGCCTCACGGTCGCGGTCGCCCTCCTCGGGGTGCTGGTGGCCGGGCTCCTGCGGGGACATGCCGACGTTCTGCGAGCCTTGCACCAACTGGGCGTGGATCTGGACCCGTCGGCCCCCTCGGCCCGGCCGGCCGGACCGGTGAGCGTGGCCTCGCCCGGGGTGCGTCCCACCCCGGCCCGGCCCGACGCCGCCGACGTCATCGACCTGACCGGGCTCACCCCGGCCGGTGACGCCATCAGCCTGGCGGTGGGCGGCGTCCGCCACGACACCCTGGTCGCCTTCCTGACCTCCGGGTGCGCCACCTGCCGGGCCTTCTGGGACGCCTTCCGCACCGGCATGCTCGAGGTCCCCGGCGGGGCCCGCCTGGTGGTGGTGACCAGGGGCGGCGAGGCCGAGTCTCCCGGGACCATCGCCGGCCTGGCCGGCCCCACCCCGGTGGTGATGTCCACCGAGGCGTGGGAGCACTACGACATCCCCTACGCCCCGTACTTCGTGTACGTGTCCGGCCCGGCGTCGCGGGTGGTCGGCGAGGGAGTGGCGGCCGGTTGGGAGGAGGTGCGCGCCCTGGTGGCCAATGCCGTGGCCGACGGCACGACCGCCCCGGGCGGCACCCGGCGGGGGCTGCACGAGCGGTCCCGGGCCGACCAGATGCGCGACGACGCCGTCGACCGGGCCCTGCAGGACGCCGGCATCGAGCCCGGCGATCCCCGCCTGTACCCGACGTCCATCAGCGACGGGGCAGGAGGGTGACGGGCCGGCAGGTCCACTCGGCCGGGCTGACCATCGCCCCGCCTCCCGGCTGGGAGGTGTCGATCTACCAGCGGTCGGCCACGGTCCCGGGGGAGCAGACGTTCCCGGTGGTGCACGCCGCCACCGTGCCCCTCATCGCCGGCCGGGGGGACTACGGCGGCGGGCTGGTGGAGCAGCTCGGAGCCGAGGACCTGTTCGTCAGCTTCCTCGAGTTCGGACCCGAGGCGGCGGGCACCGCCCTGTTCACCACCCTGTCGGCGGTGCCGGGCCTCACCCCGGACTCTTACCGGCCCCGCCAGCTGCAGCGGACCATCCTGGGCCAGGCCGGGGTGCAGCGCTTCTTCACGGTCAACGGCCGGGCGTTCTGCCTCTACTCGGTGATCGGCTCCATGGCCAACCGGGTCCCCCTGACGGCCCGGGCCAACCAGGTGATCGGCTCCTTCCACGTAGCGCCCGGCCAGTGACGGCCACCCCGGCTGTGGCCGCTCCGTTCCTGGCCGCCGCGGTGGTGCTGGCGGGCGCCGGGGTGGCCAAGATGTGGCGTCCCGATTACACCGCCCGGGCCGTGCAGGCCACCGGCCTGCGGATAGCCGGGCGGCGACCCGGCCGGTGGTGGGTCCGGGCCGGCGCCGCCGCCGAACTGGTCATCGCTGTACTGGCAGTCGCCCTGCCGAATCAGGTAACGGGGGCGCTGGTGGCGGCGGCGTACGGCGCGTTCGCGACCTTCGTGCTGGCCGCCCTGGCCCGGGGGTGGTCACTGTCGAGCTGCGGGTGCTTCGGCCGCCCGGACTCCAAGCCCGGTTACCCGCACGTGGCGCTCAACGCCGGGGCCGCCGTCGCGGCGGTCTGGTGGGCGGTTCAGGCTCCTGGTCGCATCGGCCCCTTCTTTGTCCACCAACCCTGGCACGGCCTGCCGCTGGCCCTGCTCGCCGCGGTCATCGCCGGCCTCGCCTACCTGATCTGGACCAACCCGCTCGCCATGGAGGAAGCCGCATGAGTCTGGCCCAGGGAATCGGGGATTTCCTCCTGGCCCGTACGTCCCGGCGGGGGTTCCTGGCCAAGGCCACCGTCACCGCCACCGCCCTCACCGTGGCCCCCACCGACCTGCTCCTGAAGCCCGGCACCGCCTACGGCTCCATCTGCGAGTGCGCCCCGGGCAGCAACTGCAACTGCTCGTCGATGTGCTGCGACGGCTACACCCAGTTCTGCTGCACCATCAACAACGGGGTCAACGCCTGCCCGCCGGGCACCTTCGCCGGCGGCTGGTGGAAGGCCGACGGCTCGCAGTACTGCGCCGGCGCCCGCTACTACATCGATTGTCAGGGTGAGTGTCACGGCTGCGGGTGCGGAGGCGGGAACTTCTGCCCCAGTTGCGACAACCTCACGTGCGAGTGCGCGCTGGGCACGTGCTCCAACCGTCATGTCGGCTGCACCGAGTTCCGCTACGGGCAGTGCCACATGGAGATCAGCTGCTCCGGCCGCATCGCCTGCCGGGTGGTCTCGTGCACCCCGCCGTGGGTGCTGGACTCGACGTGCAGCACCGTCGCCCAGGTCGACGAGAGCACCGCCAACCACTACGCCCCCTGCCAGGACGGCCCCACCCAGAACCCGCCGGTGCGGGCCGTGGTGAGCATGGCCGCCACCCCCACCGGCCAGGGCTACTGGCTGGCGGACAACTACGGCGGCGTCTACCCCTACGGCGACGCCCCGGCGCTCGGCAACCTCAACGGGACCCACCTCAACCAGCCGATCGTGGGGATGGCATCCACCAGCACCGGCAAGGGCTACTGGCTGGTCGCCTCCGACGGCGGGATCTTCACCTTCGGCGACGCCGGTTTCGACGGGTCCGCCGGCAGCATCCGTCTCAACAAGCCGATGGTGGGCATGTCCGCCGACGACCGGACCGGCGGCTACCGGACGGTCGCCTCGGACGGGGGCATATTCGACTACGACGCCCCGTTCTACGGCTCGACCGGCAGCATGAGGCTCAACCGGCCGGTGGTGGGCATGGCCGCCACCCCCAGCGACGCGGGCTACTGGCTGGTGGCGTCCGACGGCGGGATCTTCAGCTTCGGCGACGCCGGCTTCCACGGGTCGCTCGGATCGGTGAAGCTCAACAAGCCGATCGTGGCCATGGCCAGCACCCGCAGCGGGCAGGGCTACTGGCTGGTGGCGTCCGACGGCGGCATCTTCACCTTCGGCGACGCCGGCTTCTTCGGTTCGCTGGGCAGCACCCCGCCCGCCCATCCGGTCGTGGGCATGGCCGCCACCCCCAGCGGCAACGGTTACTGGATGACGGCCAGCGACGGTTCCGTCTACCACTTCGGCGACGCCCAGTTCTACGGGCAGGGCATGTAGGAAGCGAGGCTCCATTGACCGTCCTCTACCTGTTCCTCGGTCTGCTCACCGGGCTATTGGCTGCGGCCCGCTCGACGTGGTCGCCGTGCGGGTTGTCCATGCTGTCGACCATCACCCCCTTCGGCGAGCGGGCCCGCGGCAACCGCTACCGGGCCACCGCGGCGTGGTTCGTGGTGGGCGCCACCCTGGGCGGGGCCACCCTGGGGGCGGCCGCCGCCGGCCTGGCCGCCGTGGTCTCCTCCTCCGGGCTGGGGGGCCATCCCGCCGCCCTGGCCGCGGTGGCGGCCGTGCTGGCCGCCGGGGCGGCCGGGGTGGACGCCGGCATCCTGGGCGAGGTTCTGCCCCTGATCCGCCGCCAGGTCGACGACGGCTGGCTGGCCCGGTACCGGCCCTGGGTGTACGGCGCCGGCTTCGGGTGGCAGATCGGGGTGGGCCTGGCCACCTACCTCATGACCGCCGGCGTGATCCTGGTGGCCCTGCTGGCGGCGGCCACCGCCTCCCCGGCCGCCGCGGTGGTGGTGTGCACCGGTTTCGGGCTGGCCCGGGGGCTGACCGTGTTCCTGACGGCCGGGGCCGCCACGCCGGCCCGGTTGCGCCAGATGCACGCCTTCCTGGACTCGGTCGGCCCCACCGTACGCTGGGCGCTGGTCGGGCTGCAGGCGGCCGCCGCCCTGGAGCTGGCACTCGTGGCGGCCGGGGTGACCGGCGCCGCCCTGTGGCCGGCCGCAGTGGTGGTCGTGGCCGGGGCGGTGGCCGGCGGTGCTGCGGGCCGGGTGGTCGACCGTCCCCGCTGCGCCCGGCCCGAGCCGGCCCCGGCGGTCAGCCGCTCGGCCGTCGGGGCATGACCGGCCGGTACCGGGCCCGGGTCGCCGTGGGGCTGGTCGTGGCCGCCTCCGGGTTGAGCGCCTGCAGCGGATCGGGTGGCAAGCCCGCCGCTGTCCACACCGTCAACCCGTCGCCGCAGCAGACGGTGACCACCGCGCCGCCCACGTCTTTGTCCCAGCAGGTCCCCACCGTCTTCAACTGCGGAGGCGGGGCCTACGAGCCCAAGACCCTGCTCGTCGTGTGCGGGGTGGCCACCACGACCGCCACCGGCATCAGCTGGACGTCGTGGACCGGCTCGGGGGCCACCGGGTCGGGCACGGTCAACCTGTCCGGCTCGTCCGGGCACGGGTCCGGGCCGGCCACGCTGAAGCTCAGCAAGGTGGTGCAGACCGGCAACGGGCCCCAGTTCTCCCTGCTGGACGTCACCTGGACCGGCTCGTCCCCCGACGGGCACCCGAGCGACCAGTTCAAGCTGGCGGTCGCCCCGAGCTGAGGTCGCGCCTCGACCGGCCGCCGGGTCGGCCTATGATCCGGCCATGAAGGCCCTGCGCCACTCCCTCATCGCCCTCGGCGCGACCGTCATCATCGCCGGCATCGTCCGCCTGCGGGGCTCGGGGGGCACCCCGCCGCAGCGGGGCGGCTGGCGGGAACTCCCCCCCGAAGAGCTGGGCTGAGCCGCCGGTGCGCGCCGCAGTCATCGGCTTCGGGGCTGTCGGCCGCCGGGTGGCCCGGGCCCTGGCCGGGGACGACCGGTTCGAGTCGGTGACCGTCGTGCACCGCGACCCGTCCCGGGTGGCCGAGACGGTGGCCGCCTGGCCGGGACCGGTGCAGGTGCGCCGGGGCGTCCCCGGCGACCCGGTCGCCGCCGATGTCACGGTGGTCAGCGTCCCGGCCGCGGCCCGCAGGTCGGTGACCGCCGCCCTGGACCACGGCAGCCACGTGATCTGCCCCCTGGACGACCCGGTGGACGTGCGCATGCTGCTGGACCTCGACCCCCGGGCCCGGTCCCGCCGGCGCAGCCTGGTGCTGGGCACGGCCATGGCCCCCGGCCTGTCGTGCGTGCTGGCGGCCCGGATGCGCGGCTTCTTCGACCGGGTCGACGAGGTGCACGTGGCCAGCCTGGGCACCGGCGGGCCGGTGTGCGCCCGCCGCCATCACGCCGCCCTGGCCGGTATCTCGGTGGACTGGGTCGACGGGGCCTGGCGCCGGAGGGCCGGCGGTTCCGGGCGGGAGCTGGTGTGGTTCCCGGAACCGGTCGGGGGGGCCGACTGCTACCGGGCGGCGCTGGCCGACCCGGTCCTGCTGCAGCCGGCGTTCCCCGGGTGCCGGCGGATCACCGCCCGGCTGGAGGCGACCCGCCGGGACCGGCTCACCTCGTGGCTGCCCATGCTGCGGCCCCCCCACCCGGAGGGGCTGGTGGGGGCGGTGCGGGTGGAGATGCGGGGCTGGCTGGACGACCGGGCCGAAACCCGGATCCTGGGGGTGGCCTGCCCGCCTGCGGTGGCGGCGGCCGCGGTCAGCGCCGAGGCGGCCCGCTGGGCGGTCACCGACCGGCTGGCCCGGACCGGGGCGGGCGGGATGGCGGAGATGGTCGGCGATCCCGGCGCGTTCCTCAAGGAGCTGGCGGTGGCCGGGGTGACCGTCTCGGCCTTCCAGGGCAGCCTGGGCTGAGACGGCCCCGCAATCAGGGGCGGCGGAAGCGCTGGCCCCAGCGCGGCTTCCAGTCCAACGGGTCGTGGATGGGGGCCCGGCTGAGCGCCCGGTTGAGGAGCTGCAGGGCAGCGGTGGCGTCGAAGTCGTCCACCCGGGCGTGCACCCGGGCCGCCACCCGGTCCCGGGCCGCTTCGAGGTCCGGGCGGCTCTCCGACGCCGCTGACAGCAGCTCGTCGACGGCGGCCTGGGTGACCCCGGCCCGGCTCAGGTCGTAGGCGCGGGCCACCAGGGCGTCGGATCCGGGCCGGCCCGGGACGGTGAGATCGGGGGAGGGGCTGCTCATGGCGCCCCGAATGCTAGGAGAAACAGCGGCGCGGCACCCGGCTGGCGGCCGACAGGTTGTCCTGGCCCCAGCGGGCCAGGTGCCTCCAGGCCACCGGCTCGCCGCTCACCGCCCCCTGGATGAGGTTCATCATGAAGCTGTCGCCGGGCGAGACGGTGGTGGTCATGTTCCGGCCGGGCGACGCCTGGCTGGTCACGTCCACCCGGAAGAAGTCCTCCACCGGGTCCTGCGAGATGCGGACGGTGAGGGCGTGCTCCCGCTCCAGGGCCACGATCTGTTCGGCTACCAGCTGCTCGTCGTCCGACACGACCTCACTCCCGTCTGGTCGGTACCACAACCTTCAGTTTTTCGACTCTAGCGATCCGGGCCACCACGCGTGACCACACCTCTACGAGACACGCGTCACCCCGAAAATGCGGCGGAAAGGAAAGATTGTGCGGCCGGCCGGGTCCGGAGGGTAGGCGGCGCGCAGGGCGGCGGCGTAGGCGGCCAGGAACTCGTCCTCGTCGCCGGGGCGGTGACCGGGGCCGCTCTCCCGCAGCGCCTCGAGCACGGGCCGCAGAGAGGTGCCCTTGACCCAGGCCAGCACCGGATCGGGGCCGGTCAGGACGTGGTAGTAGGTGGTCTCCCACACCTCGACGGCCGCCGTCCGGGTGGCGCCGAGCAGGGCCTCCAGGTACTCCGCCGGCTCGAACGAAGCCGGCCCCTCGCCGGCCGCCCTGCCGGTCACTTCCCGCCAGCGGTCGGACACGGCCAGTTCATGGAGCAGCACATGGCTGGGCAGCCCGAAGTTGCCGGGCACCTGGAAGGCGAAGCAGCCGCCGGGGGCCAGGGCGTCGAGGAAGGCCGGGAGCAGCGCCAGGTGGTCGGGCACCCAGTGCAGGGTGGCGGCGCAGACGATCACGTCGACGGGCGAGTCGGGTTCCCACCCGGTCAGGTCGGCCAGGCGGAACTCCAGCCGGCCGGGCCGGGCCCGCTCGGACGCCCGGGCGATCATGTCCGGCGAGTTGTCGACGCCCAGCACCCGGGCGCCCGGCCACCGATCCGACAGGCCGGCGGTCATGTTCCCCGGTCCGCAGCCCAGGTCCACCACCGAGGCGGGCGACTCGACCGGGACGCGGGAGATCAGGTCCTCGAAGGGCCGGGCCCGCTCGTCCGCGAAGCGCAGGTACTGCTGCGGATCCCAGGTCGTGCTCATCGGGTCACCTCCGTTGATTCGGGACCGCCATCCTCGCGCCCTGGGTGCCGAGGCAGTGGCCCATCAGGTGGGTATCTTCGGGCCAGCCATGGCGATGCAGCTCGACAGCCCCCGACCGCAGGCGCACCGGCCGGCCCACCGCCGGGCCCGGCGCCGCCGCCGGCGGTGGCTGCTCAGGGTGGCGGTGGTCATCGTCAGCGCCCTGACGCTGGTCGCCGGGTTCTTCTCCGTGCTGTTCGTCACCACCCCCTCGGTCCGCAACGCCCCCACCCTGGTGGCCGGCATTCTGGCCGCCCACCACGACCCGAGCGACCACGGCGTGGTCCCGTCCAAGGTGGCGGCTGCCCTGCTCGCCACCGAGGACAGCCGCTTCTACTCCGATCCGGCGGTGGACCTGCAGGGCACGGTCAGGGCCATGTGGGGCCTGGTGACCCAGAACCCCAACCTGGGGGGCGCCACCCTGGAGGTGCAGCTGGCCAAGCTGCTCTACACCCCCGACCAGTCGGCCCCGCTGGCGCTGGCCAAACAGGTCGTCCTGGCCGTCAAGCTGGACCAGGCCTTCACCAAGCACCAGATCCTGGCCATGTACCTGGACGCCGTCTACTTCGGCGACGGGGCGTACGGCATAACCGCAGCGGCCCAGCACTATTTCGGCCGGTCGCCGGAGGCGTTGAGCTGGGCCCAGGCGACGCTGCTGGCCGGCCTGGTCCAGGCGCCGACCGCCTACAACCCCCACCACCATCTCCACCTGGCCCTGCTGCGGCGTGACCACGTTCTGGAGCGGATGGTGGCGGTGGGGGACCTCACGCCGGCGCAGGTGGCGGCGGTCAGGACCCAGCCCCTGGACCCGGCCATCCCGTTCAGCGGCTGACCCGGCGCAGTCCAGCCGCTGACCCGGCGCGCTCGACCCGCGCCGGGGCCGCGCCTCAGCCCTGCCGGGCCCCGGCCGGGGAGCCGATGCCGTCCAGTTCGGCGAGGGCGTCGGCGGGGAGCTCCATGGTCGCCGCCGCGTTCTCCCGCAGGTGGGCCACCGAGGAGGTGCCCGGAATCAGCAGGACGTTGGGGGAGCGGTGGAGCAGCCAGGCCAGCGCCACCTGCATGGGGGTGGCCCCCAGCCGGTCGGCCACCCCCGACAGCACGTCGGACTGCAGCGGGGTGAACCCGCCGAGCGGGAAGAACGGCACGTAGGGGATCCCGAGCTCGGCGGTGCGCTCGAGCAGGGCCTCGTCGCGCCGGTCAGCCACGTTGTAGAGCTGCTGGACGCACGCCACCGGGGCCTCCGCCCGGGCCTCCTCGAGCTGGTCCACGGTGGCCACCGACAGTCCCAGGTGGCGGACCAGGCCCTGGCGCTGCAGGTCCACCAGGGCCCCCCACTGCTCGGCGATGGAGCCGGCCACCGGGGCGCTGATGTCGTCGCCGCCGCCGAGGCGCAGGTTGACCACGGTCAGCTCGTCCACGCCGAGGTGGCGCAGGTTGTCCTGCACCTGGGCGACCAGGTCGGCCGGGTCGAGGGAGTGCAGCCACGCCCCGGCGTCGTCCCGGCGGGCACCCACCTTGGTCACGATCACCAGGTCGTCCGGGTAGGGCGACAGGGCCTCGCGGATCAGCTCGTTGGTCACCACCGGCCCGTAGAAGTCGGCGGTGTCGATGTGGCGGATCCCGAGGTCGTAGGCCGCCCGCAGCACCGCCACCGCGCCGTCGCGGTCGGCGGGGGGGCCGAACACGCCCGGGCCGGCCAGCTGCATGGCTCCGTAGCCGACGCGCGGCACGACGGCGTCACCGAGGCGGTGGGCGCCCCCGAGGGAACTTGTGGTCATGGGGTCTCCTTCCCGGACCGCCGGAGGTGACCGACGGCCCACACCCACAGTGCCGGGCTCCGGCCGGCTCAGGGAACGCCCCCTCCAGCCTGGGACCGCCAGGGCCACCCTTCCCGCTGACACCCGGCGGTACCGTGGCCCCATGCCCGCACCCGGTCCTCTCGGGGAATATCTACGGGCCCGCAGGGAGCTGGTCGACCCCGGCGCCGCCGGGCTGCGGGTGGTCGGCGTGCGCCGCACCCCCGGTCTGCGCCGCGAGGAGGTGGCCACGCTGGCGGGGATCAGCGCCGACTACTACCTGCGCCTGGAGCAGGGCCGGGACCGCAACCCATCCCGACAGGTCCTCGAAGCCCTGGCCCGGGTGCTGCGTCTCGACGAGGCCGCCACCGCCTACCTCCTGGGTCTGGGCGCGGGCGCCCAACCGGCGCCGGGACGGCGGGCCCGGCGGGAGCCGGTGCCGGCCGAGGTGCTGGACCTGGTGGCCTCGCTCGACCTGCCGGCCTTCGTCGAGGACCGCCGCTTCGACGTGCTGGCGGCCAACCCGGTGGCCACCGCCCTGGACCCGTCGATGGTGGCAGGCACCAACCGGCTGAGGGCGTACTTCCTCGACGAGCAGGTCCGGGGCCTGTACCCGGACTGGGAGCGGTCCCTACGGGGGATGGTGGCGGCGTTCCGGGCGTCGATCGGCACCGACGTCAACGACCCCCGCACCCAGCAGCTGGTGGGCGAGCTGTCGCTGGCCAGCGAACGTTTCCGGGTCCTGTGGGCCCGCCACGACGTGACGGCCATCGCCGGCGGCCGCGCCACTGTCGACCACCCGGTCGTCGGCACCATGGACCTGCGCCGCCAGAAGCTGCCGATCGGTGACACCGACGGGCAGATCCTGGTCATCTACCACGCGGCCCCGGCCACGCCCAGCGCCGGGGCCCTGCGCCGACTGGCGGCGATCGCCTCCGGCACCGCCCCGGCCGTCGAGTCCGCCGGCTGAATACCGACGAGCGGCCGCCCCCGGCGCGAGGGAGCGGCCCCAGCGGCGCCGCTAGGCTGGGCCGCTGCGGGTGGCCGGCTAGCCGTCCACCGGCTGCTCACCGTTTTCGACAGATCCCCCCGGGGACGTAGCTCAGTTGGCAGAGCACCTGCTTTGCAAGCAGGGGGTCGTGGGTTCGAGTCCCATCGTCTCCACTTCAAAAGGCCCAGGCGTGGCCTGGGTTTTTGTCATTCCTGGGGCTGTGGATAAGTGGCTCATCAGGGGCGGCGTGCGCGATCCGTGCGCGAAGGGAAATCATCGAATAGCGGTCGGACGTTGCCTCTACCGTCGTGTCCGTGTGGGCCTTCAGCGACGAGAGCGAGCGATCGGGGGTCATGCTGCTCGCCGTCGTGCTTCTCGAGCCGGGTGAGGTCGACGGGGCTCGCCGGAGCATGCGGCAGCTGCTGCTGCCGGGGCAGAGGAGGGTCCACACCGCCAAGGAGTCGCCCCGGCGCCGCCGGATCGTGATCGACGCCGTGGGCCGGCTCGACGGCCTCTCAGCGACGGTCCTGCGCTACCGACGTCCACCGGGCACGACCCGGGTCGCCGGGCGCCACCTCCTCCTCCAGGCTGCTACCGGGCTGGTCGTGGGCTCGGGCGTCACGTCGTGGGTGCTCGACGACCAGGACGACGCTCAGCTGGCCCGTGACCGGGCCGCCATCGCCCACGCCCTTCTCGGCGTCGACCGTCACCTCCACCCGGTGTACGACCACCATCCCGCCAGCTCGGA
>DASSZD010000023.1:0-60299 GCA_035702985.1 Acidimicrobiales bacterium | reverse complement strand
CCACCGAGGGATCGACCCATGTCACCAGACCATCAGGCATCACGCACCGCCTCTTCGTCTCACTTTTCAGTCTGGCGGCGGGCCCCGGCGTTCCCAGGGGCGAACGTCACAGCCTGGGTCTCCCGGCGGGCGGGGTGGCGGGGCTGGTCGTGCGGGCCGCCGGCCGGCCCTCAACGGCCGCCGGCCTCCCAGCTGCTTCCCACGTAGTCGAGCAGGTCCCCGCAGCGCGAGCACAGCCCCCTCGGGGCGGGGGTGGGATGGGGGTCGATCACGACCGGGGTGTGGCAGCACGGCGACGGGGTCTCGGACGATCCGCTGCGATCCCCGCCGGACTCGGGCTTGTCGATCCACTCGACCGGTATGCGGCTCGGCCGCGGCTTCTGCCCCCGCTCGGCCATGCGGGCCCGCCACCCTCCCGGAGTGCTCTCCGCCCACTGCATCCAGGCCCGGCCGTAGGCGATCTCGGAGTCGAACATCGAACGGATGGGTTCGGGCGAGACGAAGTCCGGCATCGTCTCTTCTTCGGCGCGAAATGTCGGCGGGTCGCGGGCGGGCCGCCACTTTTGACACTTTTTTCGGCAGAACCTGACCGGACAGCGCCTACGGTGGCCGCATCTGCTCGCTGAGCGTCAACGGTTGCGGACGGTCCGGTCCCGGACCCGGTCCCATCTCGACGCCACCCGGGTGGTCCAGGGGTACACGGGCCCGAGGGCCAGCAGGTGGGGGTGGGGATGGGAGACGGTCACCTTCTCGGCGGCGCGCATTCCGGCCCCCAGGTTCTCGAGCTCGGCCGGGTCGATCCGGTCGCGCAGGGCCGGGATGAGAGCGGTGGCGCAGCGCTGGACGTGCCCCTCGAACACGTCGAGCAGCTCGGTCACCAGCCCCGGCATGTCGGGCGAGTTGACCTTGCGCCGCTCGGTGAGCACCAGGAGGTGCTCCATCCGGGCGTAGTCACGGCGCAGTTCCTCGGCCAGGCCGGGCGACCCCAGGTGCCGGCGTTTGACCACCGGGTACAGGTAGGCGCGCTCGATGGCCACGTGGGTGGCCATCTGCCTGACCGCCTGCCGCCAGGCCGCCGGCCGGTCGCCGTGCTCGTCCCTGACCCGGGCGAAGAGACCGTCGAGTTCCTCGTGCTCCCGGGTCAGCACCTCGGTGGCGGTTTCCCCCACGCCCGGAGGGTACGACCGGATCCGCCGGCCCGGACCTGATTCTGTCCACTCGGCCGGCCGGGCGCCCGAGGCGTGCTACCCGGCGGTCACCGGCGGCTCCGCCGACCACGGGAACGAGATCCACCGCTCGGTATGGGCCCAGTGGTAGTCGGGGTCGACCACCGAGCGGGGCTTCTTGTACAGCACCGCGCTCCTCAACTCGGCGACGTGTGGGCGCACCAGTTGGGCCACCAGGGCCAGCGTCTCCCCCGAGTCGGCCACGTCGTCGGCCAGGAGGACCCGCAGGCCGGCCAGGTCGACCAGGGGCGGGGTGGGGGGCAGCACCACCGGCACCTCCATGCGCTGGCCCACCCCGGTGTAGAACTCCACGTTGATGGCGGCGCAGTTCTTCACCCCCAGGGCGTAGGCCAGGGCGCCGCCGATGGGCAGGCCGCCCCGGGCGATGGCCAGCACCAGATCCGGCTGGAACCCGCTGGCGGCCACCGATCGGGCGAGCAGCCGGCTGGCCCGCCCGAAGTCCGTCCAGGTCAGTACCTCCAGTTGGCGATCAGCTTCAGATGTCGGCACGGCGTAGATCTTGCTCCAAGCCGGTCGCCCCGCACCCGGCGGGGCCGGGATGCATACTGGCGGGGATGGGGACCTTCACGCTCGGAGCTCTGACGAGCGCTCCGGTGGCCCAGCAGCCGGGACTGGTGGGTGCGCCCACCCTCCGGGCCCTCGAGGAGTTGGGCTGGCTCGACGAGGTGGGCGTGGTCGGCATCGACCCCGACCGCTCGGATACGGCCCGGTCGCAGGAGGAGTACCGGCTTCCCGCTGAAACCCTGGCGAACTGCGTGATAGTGGGCGGCCGGCGCGAGGGCCAGGAACGTCTGGCCGCCTGCGTGGTGCTGTTCACCACCCGGGCCGACGTCAACGGGACCGTCCGCCGGCGCCTCGACGTGCGCAAGGCCTCGTTCCTGGCCATGGAACGGGCCGTGGAGCTGACCGGAATGGAGTACGGCGGCATCAATCCCATCGGGCTGCCATCCGGATGGCCGGTCCTGGTGGACCGCCGGGTGGCCGAGACCGGGGTGGTGCTGATCGGCTCCGGGGTGCGCCGCTCCAAGTTGCTGCTCGCCGGGAGCCTCCTGGCCCGGCTGCCTGCGGCGGAGGTCGTGGACGGGCTGGGAGTGCCGGGCGGCTGCTAGAACGGGAGGGTGCCGACCACCTCCAACGGCGGGATCTCCCTGTACTACGAGACCTTCGGTGCCGAGGACGCCCCGGTGCTGCTGCTGGTCAACGGACTGGGCAGCCAGTGCATCAACTACAAGGTCGGGTTCTGCGAGAAGTTCGTGACCCGGGGTTTCCGGGTGGTCCGCTTCGACAACCGCGACGTGGGCCTGTCCACCCACCTCGACGAAGGCGCCGACTACACCGTCGACGACATGGCCGGCGACGGCTTCAGCGTGCTCGACGCGGTGGGAGCCCCCTCCGCCCACATCGCCGGCTGGTCCATGGGCGGGATGATCGTGCAGGCCATGGCCCTGAGCCACCCCGAACGGGTGCTGACCATGACCTCGGTGATGTCGGCGCCGGGCGGCCTGAGCGGAGAGCGTGACCCCGACGTGGTGGCCGCCTTCACCGCCCCGCCGGCCACCACCCGGGAGGAGGCGGCCGAAAGGCATCTGGCCGGGCTCGCGGCGTGGGGCAGCCCGGCGTGTTTCGACGTGGAACGGATCACCGCCGACGCCTACGCCGCCTACGACCGGTGCTGGGATCCGGGCGGGCGGCAGAGGCAGGCCGCGGCCATCGCCCGATCACCTTCACGGGAGGAGGCGTTGCGCTCGCTGAGCGTCCCCACCCTGGTGATCCACGGTGACGCCGACCGCCTGATCCCTCCCGAGTTCGGTCGCCGGACGGCGGCCGCCGTGCCGGGGGCCCGCCTGGAGATCGTGGAGGGCATGGGCCACGACTACCCGCCCCCGTACTGGGACCGGCTGGTGGACCTGATCGCCACCCACGCCTCGGGAGCGCCGTCCATCTCCTGACCCGGACACGGGTTCGTACAGAAGGAGGCTGGTGAGGATGACCCTGGGGAGCTGGGTGATGGGCCGGGCGGCCCGGTTACCGAAAGCGACCGCCACCGACGTGGCGGTCGAGCGGGACCTGGAGGCGACCATGCCGGACGGCGCCGTGCTGCTGGCCGACCGGTGGTACGCCCCGGGGGCCGCCGGCGACGACCGGCTGGATCCGATCGTGCTGATCCGCACCCCCTACGGGCGCCGGCAGCTGGGCCTCTTCGGCCGCCTGTTCTCCGAGCGGGGCTACCAGGTGGTCATCCAGAGTTGCCGCGGCACGTTCGGCTCGGGAGGCAGCGCGTTCGACCCGTTCCACCACGAGCAGGCCGACGGCCGGGCCACGCTGGAGTGGCTGGCCGGCCGGCCGTGGTTCACCGGCTCGGTCGGGACGTTCGGGGCCAGCTACATGGGGCTCACCCAGTGGGCGGTGGCCGCCGACCCGCCCCCGTGGCTGAAGGCCATGGCCCTGCAGATCACCACCGCCCGGGTGCGCGACATCGTCTACCCGGGCGGAACGTTCGCCCTCGAGACCGGGGCCACCTGGGTGAGCCAGCTGGTCAACCAGGAGCAGCCCCCCGGCCGGCTGGTGTGGTCCATCCTGGCCGGCCGGCGGCGCATGGCCCGGGCCTACACCACGGTGCCCCTGAGCGAAGCCGACGTGCGGGCGCTGGGCCGGCGCATCCCGTTCTACCAGGACTGGCTGGACCATCACGGCGCCGATGATCCCTGGTGGGAGCCGCTGGACTGGTCGAGTCACGTGGAGGCCACGCCGCCGGCGTCCCTGGTCGGCGGCTGGTACGACCTGTTCCTGCCCGGTCAGCTGGAGGACTACCGGCGGCTGCGCCGGGCCGGCCGGCGAGCCCGGCTGACCATCGGGCCGTGGACGCACATGAGCGCCCGGGGCGGGGCGGCGTCGCTGCGGGACGGGCTGGAGTGGTTCGACGTCCACCTGCGGGACGGCGCCGTGCCGGGCGGGCGGGGGCCGGGCGGGTCGGTCAGGCTGTTCGTCATGGGCTCCCGACGCTGGGTCCAGATCCCGGACTGGCCCCCGCCCCACGACCCGCAGCGGTATTACCTACGCCCGGACGGGGGGCTGTCGCCGGAGCCGGCGCCGGGAGGCCGGCCGGACCGCTACCGCTACGACCCCGCCCACCCGGCCCCGGGCCTGGGCGGCCCCAGCCTGGACCCGTTCCGCTCAGGAAAAAGGGAGCAGCGCCGTCGGGAGTCCCGGCCCGACGTGCTCACCTACACCGGCGCCCCGCTGGGGGAGGACCTCACCGTGGCCGGGCCGGTCAACGCCGAGGTCTGGGTCCGGGGCAACCGGCCGTCGTTCGACGTGTTCGTCAGGTTGTGCGACGTCAAAGCGTCGGGGAAGTCGCACAACGTCTGCGACGGCATCGTCCGCATCGAGGAGCCGGCCGGCGCCCCCGACGGCTGCCACCGGGTGCGGGTGCCGCTCTGGCCGACCGCCTACACCTTCCGCGCCGGGCACCGGGTGCGGGTCCAGGTATCCAGCGCCGCCCACCCTCTCTACGCCCGCAACCCCGGGACCGGCGAGCCCCTCGGCACCGCCGCCACGCTGCACCCCGGCGAACTGGAGGTCTTCCACGACGGAGAGCACCCGTC
The DNA here is from genome assembly GCA_035702985.1 of Acidimicrobiales bacterium. Lineage (GTDB taxonomy): Bacteria > Actinomycetota > Acidimicrobiia > Acidimicrobiales > Palsa-688 > JAKAXG01. The sequence goes on along the minus strand of DASSZD010000023.1, from coordinate 55,447 downwards.
GGGCATCGACCTGCCGGTCAGCCCCGTCTGAAGGTCTTCCCGCCGGGTCACGTCCGCAGCCAGATGAGCGGACGGCCCCGGGCCGGGAAGGAGTAGATGGGGCTGAGACCGGCGCTGTTGCGGGCCAGGACCCAGTCCGAGGTGTAGGCGGTGACGGCCTGGCACAGGAGCCAGGCGCTGTCGGGGGACCAGGCGCAACCGTCCACGCTGGTGGACGGCTGGAAATCCTGGATCGCCACCCGGTCCGGGCCGGCGAGGACGGCCAGGCTGGTCCCGCCGGTGCCGAAGGTGGTGTAGGCCAGGGCGCTCCCGTCGGGCGACCAGTAAGGGGTGCTGTACTGGATCGGACCGATGGCGGCGTCGACGGCCGCCATCATCCGGCCGCCACGGTCCACGACCACCATTGCGCTGTTGGCGTCACCGCCGACCGCAGGGTTGAGCATCACGGCCACCTTGCTGCCGTCGGGGGCAGGGAACACGCCGAGGTGGACGGGCTGGTCCGGAGGCAGCCCGGCATCCCGGTTGAGCTGCGGAGCGGTCCCCAGCACGGCGGTGGGCTTCCCCGCGTCGCGAAGCTCTATCCGGGCGTCGGCCGGGCCGGATCGGTCCCATGGGGGAGCGGCCCCGGGCTGGCGGGCCGCCACGACACTGACGAAGGCCCCGACGGCGGCTGGATCCCCGACCGCGGAGTCGGCCGGGCCGAGGTCGACTCCGGCCCCCCGGGGCAGGGTCACCGCCGACACGTCCCCGCCGCCCCCGGTTCTGACCAGGACCGCCCGCCCGCCGTCGGCCGGGGCGGAGGGTCCGACCGGCGCCGCCCCGGCCGCCAACGGGAGCCGCCGGGAGTCCACGTACACCGACCGCCCCCGGGCGGCTATGACCACTCCGCCGGCGGCCGCCAGGAGCAGCCGGTCACCGCCCCTGAACCGGTGGTGGGGCAGGGGCCGCTGGTGGTGGCCCCCGGCGCCGCTGGCCAGGTCCGTTCCATCCGGGGCCTGCGCCACCACCCGGCCCGGCAGGGGCGGTGGCTGGGAGAGGACCGCCGGCGCCGGCGCGGGCGCCGGCCCTCCGCCCGACGTGGTCGTGACGGCGACCGCCACGATGCCGGCCACGGCCAGACCGGCCGCCGCCAGCCCGGCCGCCGCCAGTACCGGGCGGCGGATGCGGTGTCGGCGCCGGGGGTCCTCCACGGCGTCGTCGGTGGGGTGCCCGCACGCCGGGCAGCGGGCGGCCCACTCGGAGACCGGCCCACCGCACCCTGCGCATCGCAGCATCCGCCCGGAGCCTAAGCCGGGCCCGGAGCCGCCGTCCGGCGGTCTGTCCCGAAGGCGCCGGGCGCAGCTCGACCAGACCGACCGTGACCAACACCTCGGGCGTCGGCTCTCGCCTGCCCGGCCGGTCGGGGGAGAATGGGGTGATGTCAGGTCGAGAACTGGTGGTGCTCGGTACGGCCAGCCAGGCCCCCACCCGCCGCCGGAACCACAACGGCTACCTCCTGCGCTGGGACGGCTTCGGCATCCTGTTCGACCCGGGGGAGGGTACCCAGCGCCAGATGGTGATGGCCGGGGTGGCGTCGTCGGACGTGGACCTCATCTGTGTGACCCACCTGCACGGCGACCACTGCCTGGGCCTGCCCGGCGTCCTGGCCCGCATGTCCCTCGACCGCCGGGAGGGGCCGGTCCCGGTGCTCTTCCCGGAGCCGTCACACCCGCAGATGGCCGGGCTGCTCGACGTCGCCGTCGGCCGACGGACGGCGGCACCGGTCCCGGTCCCGTGCCGGGGTGGCGTGGTCCGCACCGATCCGCCCCTGACGGTCACGGCCGGCTGGCTGGACCACGGCGTGCCCACGCTCGGCTGGCGGCTGGAGGAGCCACCCGGGCGCAGCCTGGACCGCCGGGCCCTGGACCGGGCCGGGATCGGCGGCCCGGCGGTGGGGGAGCTGCTCGAACACGGCCGGCTCACCACCGGGCGGGGCACGTTCCACCTGGAGGAGCTGAGCCATCCCCGCCGGGCCCAGAGCTTCGCGTTCATCATGGACACCCGCCCGTGCGCGGCTGCGCTGGAACTGGCCCGGGGCGTCGACCTGCTGGTGTGCGAGTCGACCTTCCTGCGCGGCGACGAGGCCCTGGCCAGCGAATACCGGCACATGACGGCCTGGCAGGCCGCCGACCTGGCGGCTGAGGCGGGGGCCCGCCGACTGGTCCTGACCCATTACTCGCAGCGCCATCCGGATGAGGAGAGCTTCGCCACCGAGGCGGCCGCCATTTTTCCCGATGTGGTCGCCGCCCGCGACCTCGACGTGATCGCCTTCCCGACCCGGAGGGCCCCGTCCGCCCATCCCGCCGGCACCGATCCGGTTTGACCGGTTCCGACGTGGATAGCTGAGGGCGGTGACAACCGCCACCCGTACCATCGGCGGAAGCGCAGGTTCGCCTGGCGCCACTCACATAATTTTTCATAATGTTTCATGGTGGCATCTGTGAGCTCCTTTTCAAACCTTGAGCCGTTTCAGAGATTGACATGAGATTTCGGCTCACAGATGGAAAAGTCGCTCACAGAAGGATGGGCCAACCCGCCCGGCGGGACCGGCGGGCGAGCGCCGGGCTCGGCCCGCCGACCCGGGCCGGCCGCGGCGCCGTGATCGCCTCCGTCGCCGCCTTCACGGCGATCTTTCTGGCCGGCGAGACCTGGGCCAAGTGGTGGCCCTACGGCCACAAGATCGCGGCCGTCTCCGGCACCCACGTCTACCCGGGCCGTTCCATCCTGGGCGCCCCCGGGGCGGCCCCGTCGTGGGCCCACGCCTGGCAGTTCACCGTCGCCTACGGCAAGTCGGTCTGGATCGCCCTCGTCGCCGCCCTGCTCATCGGGGCCGGGCTGCAGACGCTCCTGCCCCGACCGGTGCTGGCCCGGGCCTTCGGTGCGGAGGGCCTGCGCGGCTCGCTCGGCGGCACCCTGGCCGCCCTGCCGTCCCTGATGTGCACCTGCTGCAGCGCCCCGGTGACCAACTCCCTCCGCCGTTCCGGCGCGTCGCGGTCGTCGTCGCTGGCCTACTGGCTGGCCAACCCGCTGTTGAACCCGGCCGTACTGGTGTTCCTGGCCCTCGTCCTGCCGTGGCAGTTCGCCATCACCCGCCTGGTGGTGGGGGCGGTGCTGGCGGTGGGGGCTTCGGTCCTCATCGCCCGGTGGGCGCCCCGGGATCCGGCACCCGCCCCGACCGCCGCGGGCGACCGGGCCGGGACGGGTGCCGGGGCTCCGTACCGGTTCCTGCGGGCCCTGTTCCGTCTGGCCGTGGTCCTGGTCCCGGAGTACTTCGTGGTGGTCCTGGGCGTGGGAGCTCTCAGGGGCTGGCTGCTACCGCTGGGACAGGCCGCGTCCGGCTGGGGATTCGCCGCCGTGCTGATAGCGGCGTGCGCCGGAACCCTGCTGGTCATTCCCACCGGCGCCGAGATCCCGGTCCTTGCCGCGCTGGCCGCCGCCGGTTTCGCCACCGGGGTGTCCGGCGCGGTGCTCATCGCTCTGCCGGCCGTGTCGCTGCCGTCGATGGTCATGGTGGGGCGGGACCTCTCCTGGAGGGTGGTGGCCCTCACCGCCGCCGCCGTCATGGCCGCAGCCCTGGCCGGCGCGGCCCTGTTGACGGTCCTGTCTTAGCCCGGCTTCCGGCGCCGGACCCCGACCGCCAGCGCCACCCGCCGGTGTTGACGGCGGGCGTGGCCGCCTTCTAGGCTGGCAAAGTGATCGGATCACCTGATGACCTGGTTTCCAGTTCTCTCAGCCGGACATCGCTGGTGGAGCAGGTCGCCGACCGTCTGGTCGCGCTCATTCGTGACCACAGCCTCCATCCCGGCGATTCCATTCCCTCGTCCCGGGATCTGGCCGCCCGGCTGGGAGTCAACATGACCACTGTGCGGGAGGCTCTCCGCCGCCTGGAGGGGACCGGTACGGTCGAGCTGCGGCACGGCTCCGGCACCTACGTCGGGCCCAACCTCGATCGGATGGTGATGGCCAACCCGACCAGTCCGGCCCCGTCCGGGCTGGTGGCCGTGGAGCTGATCGACGCCCGCTTGGCGATCGAGCCGCAGATCGCCGCCCTCGCCGCCCACAATCGACGGACCGAGCACCTCGACCGTCTGCAGGAGGCCCTCGAGTCGGCCATGCGTCCCCCGGGAGCGCCGCCGGACCCGGGCGGTCGCCATCCGGCGCGCAACTTCCACCGGGAGTTGGCGGCGGCCTCGGGCAATCACATCCTCTACGAGGTCATCGATTCGCTGCTGACCCAGCACCGCCAGGAGCAGGTCGCCATCCGCAGCGTGTACGCCGACCGTGAGCGGGACCTGGAGCAGCACCGGCAGATCCTGGCGGCGGTCGCCGCCCGCAGGTCCTCGCAGGCGTCCCGCTTGATCCAGTCGCATCTGCGCGAGATCCGCGCCGTGGCCGTCGAGCATTTCGATCGCCCCCCCTATCAGGAAGGCATCTGATGTCCCGACCCCCCGTTCCCGGAGATCGCTTCCGGTTGGCGTCCATGACCCGTCCCGAGATCGAGGACGCCCGCCGTCAGGCCCGGGTGGTGATCATCCCCACCGGCTCCTGCGAGCAGCACGGTCCGGCGTTGAGCCTCGAGACCGACACGGTGCGGGCCGAGGCCCTGGCGGTGAAGCTGGCCGACCGCCTGGCCCCCGCTGTGCTGGTGACTCCCCCCGTCCCCGTGGGCGTGTCGGAGCACCACATGGGCTTCGCCGGCACCTTGACGTTGTCGCCCACCACGTTCGTCCAGGTGGTCCTGGAGATGATCCAGAGCCTCCGTCGCCATGGCTGGCGGAGAGTGTTCGTGCTCAACGGGCACGGGGGCAACGACGCTGCTCTGGGGGTTCTTTCCACCATCGTCATGCATGAGATGCCGGACGTGCTCCTGGCCTGGTCGGGCATCAGCCCCCTGGTGGCCGACCTGTCTGCAGAGCGGGCCACCAGCACGCTGCGCGGCCACAGCTGCGAGGTCGAGACGTCCCAGACCATGTACCTGTCCCCGGACTCGGTGCGTCCGGACCGGCTTCAGCCCGGCACATCGGACCGGTCGAAGCTTCAGGGCCCCGCTGCGCTGTCGCGCTCAAATCGGGCCATCCACATGGCGCTGCCCTATGACCAGGTCACCCCGACCGGAGCTCTCGGCGACGGGACCGCCGCGTCACCGGAGCTGGGTGAGCTGCTGATCGAAACGGCGGCGGAGAGGCTCGCTGCTTTCTTGTCGCGCTTCGCGGCCGAGACCATCGTCTGACCAGTGAGGGGAAGAAGGAAATGTTCAAACATTCTGCATCGGTTGGGAGCAGGCTGGCTCTGGGAGTGGCTGCACTCTCCGTCGGCCTGAGCCTCTCGGCCTGTGGGTCGTCCAGCTCGGCCGCTACGTCCGATGGGACGCTCCACCAGAACCAGCTGGTGATCGCCTACCGGAGCGACGACAAGCCGGCGTCCTACATATCCGGTGGGCATGCTGACGGCTACGCCGTCGCCCTGATGAAAGCCGTGGCGGCCCAGATGCACCTGACGCCCAAGTTCGTCGACGTGGCCTTCGACTCGATACTGCCGGGGGTGCAGAACCGCCAGTTCGACACCGCCATCGGCGTCCTGGCCACGCCGGCACGACAGAAGCAGGTGGGCTTCACCACGCCCACCGACTTCACCCTGGCCCAGCTGATCTCCAAGAAGTCGGCACCCATAGCGACAGTTGACGACGCGGCGAACAAAACGGTGGCCATCACTGCGGGAAGCGCACTGATCCCGCTGCTCGAAGCGAAGGTCCCCACGGTGCAGGTCAAGGAGTTCCCGAAGATTGCGGCCAGCGCCAACGCATTGGAGATCGGCCAGGTCCAGGGTCTCTTCACCGGACCGCTGACCACCAAGCAGCTTCTCCACGAGTATCCCGACCTCACCGCCACGCAGACCATCCCCGTGGGCTTCGACGCCCTGCCTTACCCGAAGAGCGACTCGAACCTCGGCAAGAAGCTGGATGCAGCGCTGAAGACGGTCATGGAGAACGGAACCTTCACCAAGCAGTTCCGCCAGTTCGAGCCCGGCAAGAAGCTGCCGTCCCAGCTGCTCCAGCAGTACCCGGGCATGCCACAGGCCTGAGCCGGTCCGCCAGCCATGGGAACATCGCTCCACCGGATAATCCACACGTTCTTCGACGGCCACATCCTGGCCCGGACGTTCCCGACCCTGTTGACCGTCGGGCTACGGAACACCGCGCTGCTGTCCCTGGCAGCCATGGTGATCGGATTGATCGTGGGGCTGGTCGTGGCGATGTTCCTCATGGCGCAACGCAAGCCCCTACGGGTCGTGGGAAGGGTGTACGTGGACCTGTTCCGCGGCCTGCCCCACATCGTGAGCATCTACCTCATCGGTCAGGGGCTGCCCCTCGCCGGGGTGGCGTTGTTCGGGGGAAGCACCTATGCCTACGCCGCCCTGGCCATCGGTATCGTCGAAGGCGCCTACATGAGCGAGATCTTCCGGTCCGGGATCCGGGGTATCGACGTGGGGCAGGCGGAGGCCTCGCGGTCGCTCGGCATGTCGCACATGCAGTCCATGCGCCACGTGGTCCTCCCCCAGGCAGCCCGCAATATCCTGCCCGCCCTGACGGGACAGCTGATAATCGTGATCAAGAACACCGCCCTGGTGTTCCTTCTCGGACTCGGTGCCAACCAGAGGGAGCTCTTCGCCATCGCCCAGGACGCCTCGTCCAACGACGCGTCCCTCACACCCCTGGTGGCGTCGGGGATCCTCTATCTGGCTCTCACCGTGCCTCTCACCTACCTGGTTGGTGCGCTGGACCGCCACATGGGTCGATCCGCCGGGAGCGACTCCGCACCCGTCCCCGTCGAGGACAGGGTCCCCGTGGCGGTGCAGGGGGCATGACGGCCACCGCTACCAGCGCCGATGTCCACGTGAGGGACGTGTACAAGTCCTTCGGTCCGGTCGAGATCATCCGCGGTGTCAGCTTCCGGGCCCCGGCCGGACAGACGACGTGCATCATCGGCCCGTCCGGCTCGGGCAAGTCCACGCTCCTGCGCTGTGTCAACCGGCTCGAGAGGGTGGACCGGGGCAGCATCATGGTAGGCGGCACCGAGGTGACCGCCCGGGACGCCGACCTGGATCGGGTCCGTTCCCGGATCGGGATGGTCTCCCAGAAGTTCAACCTGTTCCCCCACATCAGCGTCCTCGACAACGTCACGTTGGCGCCGCGGGTCGTGCTCCGCCGACCGGTGGACGACGCCCGCGACGAAGCCATGCGCCAGCTCGAGCGGGTCGGGCTCGGAGCGTTCGCCCACCGCAGACCTGCCAGCCTCTCGGGGGGTCAGCAGCAGCGGGTGGCCATCGCCCGGGCGCTGGCTATGCGCCCCGAGGTGATGCTCTTCGACGAGCCGACCTCGGCCCTCGACCCCGAACTGGTCCACGAGGTTCTGGAGGTCATGGCTGATCTGGCGGCCCGCGGCATGACGCTCCTGGTGGTCACCCACGAGTTGCGGTTCGCCCGCAAGGTGGCCAGCCACGTGATCTTCATCGACGAGGGGAGGATCGGCGACGAGGGACCGCCGGACCGGCTGTTCACCGCCCCGGCCAACCCCCGGCTGGCATCGTTCCTCAGCCGGGTGGGGGGCGGGCTCGACTAATGGGGATGTCCAACCGCGGCGGGCACCCGGCGGGGGCTGGCTAGATCAGCCGCACCGCGGCCGGCCCGTCCTCCACCCGGCCGACCTCCCACCATCCCTGATCGATCAGGGCGCCGGCACCGGCCGGGTCGACGGCGGCCAGCAGCCCTCCGGAGGTCTGCGGGTCGAGGACCAGGGCTTCCACCTCAGCGGCCGCCGAGGACGCCAGGTGCCCGCCCAGGTAGCTCCGGTTGCGGGCCTCGCCGCCGGTCTTGACGCCCCCGGCGGCCAGCTCGGCGGCCCGGGGGTAGAGCGGCAGGGCCGACCCGTCTATCACCGCGGTCGTCGCTGACCGCTCGGCCATCTCCCAGCCGTGGCCGGCCAACCCGAACCCCGTGACGTCGGTGACGGCGTGGACCGGGGTGCGGCCGTCGGGGTCGGCGAGGCCGGAGAGGGTCCGGGCCGCCGCCTCGTTGAGGGTCCGCATACCGGCGATGACCGCCTGCTTGGCCGGTTCGTCGCCGCCGGCCAGGACGATCCCCGTGCCGAGTGGCTTGGACAGGAGCAGCCGGTCCCCGGGCCGGGCCCCCGCCTTGCTCCACACCCGGGCCGGGTTGACCACCCCCTGCACCGCCAGGCCGAAGATGGGCTCGGGCGAGCGGATGGTGTGACCGCCGGCCACCGTCCCGCCGCAGCTGCGCACCGTCTCCGCCGCCGCGGCCAGGATCTCGGCGATCACCTCGGGGGGCATCTCCTCGGGGAACGCCGCGATGTTGAGCGCCAGCAGCACCCGGCCGCCCATGGCGAACACGTCGCTGCAGGCGTTGGCGGCGGCGACCGCCCCGAAATCGGCCGGCTCGTCCACGAGGGGCGGGAAGAAGTCGGTGGTGGACACCAGCGCGGTGTCGTCGCTCAGCTTGTAGACCGCGGCGTCGTCGAAGGGGGCCAGCCCCACCAGGAGCGAGCTGTCGGGGCCGGCGGCCAACTCCCGCACCAGCCGGCCCAGCGGGGCCCCGCCCCACTTGGCCGCGCACCCCCCGCACGAGGTCCACTCGGTGAGCTTCAGGGGGCTGGGCTGGTCCACCGGGCCAGATTACAGACGGTCAGCGGGCCGGCGGGCGGGGCGCCAGGCGCGGCCCGGCCACCCGCAGGTCGCCCCGCCGGCGGGTCACGCCGGCGGAGTCGAGGTGGGCCAGCAGGGGCAGCACGTGCCGGCGGCTGCTGCCCAGAGCGTCCCGGGCCTCGCTGACGGTGAAACCCCCGGGCCGGTCGTCGAGCAGGCCGCGCAGCACCGCCGCCGCCGACTCCACCGCCGAAGCCGCGAACCAGGCATCGCCGGCCTGCACGGCCAGCCCGGCCCGCTCCAGGTCCCGCAGGGCACCCCGGTCGGACAGCGGGAACACCGGCGGGGTCCACTTGGCCGACTCCAGTTCGTCGAGCACCCGCCGGGCGTGGTCGTCGAGCCCCCGGCCGGCCAGGGATTCGCTCACCGCCCGGCCTTCCCTGACCACCACGCCGGGAAGCCCGGCTCTGAGGAGCGCCCGCTCCCGGTCGTCGAGACCGGCCAGGTCGAGCCCGCCCGGCCCGGCCGCCGCCGCCCGCTCGACCAGCCCGGCCCGGGTGGCGGCCAGGGCGTCGGGGTCGGCCACCCACCGGCCCACCGTCGGCTCCACCCGTGCTCCTGCGATGAGGGCCAGGTGGCCGGCGTCGACCCAGCCCCGCTCCCTGACCAGGCGTTCGATCGAGCGGGACGGAGCGGCGCGCGACGCCGGCAGCACCGGTTCCACGTCGAGGACCTCGCCACCTCCGACGGTCTCGAACCGGCCGGCCTCGCGCAGCACGTAGCGGTCGCCCGGCACGAGGGGGACGCCCACCCGATCCCGGATCCAGAGCCGCACGGCGGCCTGTTCACCCGGCTCGATGCCGGACCGCCCGAGGACCCGCATCCGGACCGGGAACTCGCCGCTGCCGGTGTAGACGGTGTAGGCGCCCCGCCGCCCCACGGGGTGCTCCAAGGTGGACAGCACCGCCAGCGAGGCGTCGAAGCAGGCGGTCACGTGCCACTGGCCCGGCCTCACCACGGCCTGGCCCCTCCTCACCTGGTAATGGGATACCCCGTTGAGGTTGACCGCCAGCCGCCGCCCCGGGGAGGCGCTCTCCAGGCCCGAGTGGTGGCTCTGCAGGGACCGGACGCGGGCCGGGTGCCCGCCGGGCAGCACCACCACCTCGTCGTCGACGGCGATGCTGCCGCCGCTCAGCGTGCCGGTCACCACCGTGCCCGATCCCCTCACCGCGAAGGACCGGTCCACCCACAGCCGGGGCCGGCCCCGGTCGGCGGCGGCCGGAACCCGCTGCACCAGCCGGTCGAGAGCGGCGCGCAGGTCGTCCAGGCCCCGCCCGGCGGGCACGTCCACCGGGACGACCTCGGTCCCCTGGAGGAAAGTGCCGGCCAGGTGCTCCTCGAGCTCCAGCCCGACCAGCTCGGCCCATTCGTCGTCGACCAGGCCCACCTTGGTCAGGGCCACCACCCCGGCGGAGATGCCGAGCAGTTCGAGGATGCGCAGGTGCTCCTCGGACTGCTCCTTCCACCCCTCGGTGGCGGCCACCACGAACAGGCAGGCGTCCACCGATCCCACCCCGGCCAGCATGTTGCGCACGAACCGGCCGTGGCCGGGGACGTCCACGAAGGCGATCTCCCGGCCCGACGGGAGGGTGGTCGCGGCGAAGCCCAGGTCGATGGTCAGCCCCCGGGCTTTCTCCTCCGGCCAGCGGTCCGGGTCGACGCCGGTCAGGGCCCAGACCAGGGTGGACTTGCCGTGGTCCACGTGCCCGGCGGTGGCCACCACCCTCATGCGGCTGCCGCCGTCACGGCGCCAGGGCCTTGGCCAGGGCCTGATCCTGCTCCTCGAACACCGTGCGCAGGTCGCAGATGGTGCGACCGTCGCGCACGTGGGCCACCACCGGCGGCGACGCCCGGCGCAGCCCGGAGGTCACGTCCCCGGGGAGGGCCACGCCGGCGGACGGGATGGCCACCGTCGGAAGGGTCCCCCCGCCCATGACCGACTCGCACTCCACGACCTCCCCGGCCCCGATGGCCTCGGCCCGGCGGCGCAGCACCTCCACCGGGGTGCCGGCCATGCGCCAGAGGGGGACGGTCCGCCCGGCGTCGCGGCGCAGGTAGGAGAGGGCCACCTCCTGCAGGGCCTCCAGCACCAGGCCGCCCGGGCGCAGCGCCCGGGCCAGCGGGTGGCGCCGGCACCGCTGCACCAGGTCCCGGCTGCCGGCGATGATCCCGGCCTGGGGGCCGCCCAACAGCTTGTCGCCGCTGAAGGTGACCAGCGCCGCGCCGGCGGCCAGGGTCTGCACCGCCGCCGGCTCTCCTGCCAGCCAGCCGGGCGGCCCGCCGGCCAGCCACGGGCAGCGGGCGTCCAGCAACCCCGAGCCCAGGTCGGCGATGACCGGCAGCCCCAGGCCGGCCAGCTCCTTGACCTCCACGGATTCGGTGAACCCGCGGATGGTGTAGTTGGAGGTGTGCACCTTGAGCACCAGGGCCGTTTCGGGTCCGGCCGCCGCCCGGTAGTCGGCCAGGCGGGTCCGGTTGGTGGTGCCCACCTCCACCAGGCGGGCGCCGGACTGGGCCAGGACCTCCGGGACCCGGAACCCGCCGCCGATCTCCACCAGTTCCCCCCGGCTGACCAGTACCTCCCGGTCGGCGGCCAGCACCGTGAGAGCCAGCAGCACGGCGGCCGCCCCGTTGTTGACCACCAGGGCGGCCTCCGAGCCGCACGCCCGGGCCATCAGGGCGGCGGCGTGGTCCGACCGGTCGCCGCGCCGGCCCGTGACCAGGTCCAGCTCCAGGTTCGAGTACCCGGCCGGCCGGTCGACCGCCACCGGGGCCCGGCCCAGGTTGGTGTGGAGCAGGACGCCCGTGGCGTTGATGACCGGCTGGAGCAGACCGCGCCCCAGTTCCCACGCCACCCGGGAGGCCTCGGCCAGGACCTCCTCCGGCTCGAGTTGGCCCCCCGGCCCGGAGGACATGGACACGGCCCGGCGGGCGGCGTCGACCAGCAGGGGATGGGGGAGCCCGGTGCCGGCCAGCTGTCTGGCTATGTAGTCCACCGAGGGAGGCCGGCCGGTCACCGGCTCAAAGGTACCCAGTTGCCCGGCTACGGGCGCAGCCGCCCGGTCCGGGTGGGGCGGGCTACCATCTGGGCGGAGGTGTCCGGGCACCTGGTGGGCTCCACCGCCTTCAAAGCGGCTGGCTGCGGCGACCCCGCAGCGGCGGGTTCGATTCCCGTCCACCTCCGTCCACCCGCCCCGCCCCGGCGCCCGGCGACCACTCCGGGGCCCGGCGACCACTCCGGCGCCCGGCGCCCGGCGGGGGCCATCCCGGCGCCCGGCGCCACCCGCCCGGCGGGGCCCGGCGGGGACCGCCCCCGCGGGCGTCCCCGGGCCGGATTCGGCGGACCGCCCGGGGGTACATACACTGGGCCACGACCGTTCGGGCGCGCACCCGGGAGGAGACCGCTGTGAAATTCAGTGATTGGCCCGTCCTACGCCAGGTCAGCGGAGCGGACCGCAGCGGCCGGGGCGCGGCCGTGGAGTCTCCCTCGACGAGGGACCGGACGGCCCGGGTGGCCGGGGCCGACAAGGTGGTCAAGTCGGTGTGCCCGTTCTGTGCGGTGGGCTGCGGCCAGAACGTCTACGTCAAGGACAAGAAGGTCATCCAGATCGAGGGCGACCCGGACTCCCCGGTCAGCCGGGGCCGGCTGTGCCCCAAGGGATCGGCCAGCCTGCAGCTGACCACCGGATCGGCCCGCCGCTACGACGTGCTGTACCGGCCCCCGCACGGCACCGACTGGCAGACGCTGGACCTCGACACCGCCATGGAGATGGTGGCCGACCGGGTGATCGAGACCCGCCGGCGGACCTGGCAGTGGGAGGAGGACGGCAAGCGGGTCAGGCGGACCATGGGTATCGCCAGCCTGGGCGGCGCCACCCTGGACAACGAAGAGAACTACCTGATGAAGAAGCTCTACACCGCCCTCGGGGCGGTGCAGATCGAGAACCAGGCCCGTATATGACACTCCTCCACCGTCCCCAGTTTGGGGACATCGTTCGGTAGGGGAGGCGCCACCACCTTCCAGCAGGATCTGCAGAATGCGGACTGCATAGTGATCCAAGGCTCCAACATGGCCGAGGCTCACCCGGTGGGCTTCCAGTGGGTGATGGAAGCCAAGGCCCGCGGGGCCAAACTGATCCACGTCGACCCGCGCTACACCCGCACCAGCGCCGTCGCCGACCAGCACGTACCCATCCGGGCCGGCTCGGACATCGCCTTCCTGGGCGGGATCATCAACTACGTCATCGGTCACGACCGGTACTTCCGTGACTACGTCGTCGCCTACACGAACGGCCCGACCATCGTCAACGAGGACTTCCGCGACACCGAGGACCTCGACGGGGTGTTCTCCGGCCTCGAACCGGAGCAGCGGACCTACGACTCGGAGACCTGGCAGTACGACGGCCGCCACGTCACCTCGGCGTCCGGCCAGCGCGAACAGCTCTACGAGGAGCGCACCGGCGCCGACGAGCAGGAGGGTGGAGAGGACGGGGAGGGCGGCGAGCCCGACGAGTCCCGCCGGGCGGTGAGCCGCAGCGGCCGGGGCCACTCCTTCGGCTCCGGAGGCCCGAACGTCAGCCCCCGGGTGGAGCGCGACGAGACCATGCAGCATCCCCGCTGCGTGTTCCAGATCGTCAAGCGCCACTTCTCGCGCTACACCCCCGAGATGGTCGAGCAGATCTGCGGGGTGCCCCGGGACGAGTTCCTGGAGGTGTGCGAGGCCCTGTGCGACAACTCCGGCCGGGACCGCACCAGCGCCTTCGTGTACGCCGTGGGATGGACCCAGCACAGCGTCGGAGTGCAGTACATCCGCACCGCCGCCATCCTCCAGCTGCTGCTGGGGAACATGGGGCGGCCGGGCGGCGGGATCATGGCCCTGCGCGGTCACGCCAGCATCCAGGGGTCCACCGACATCCCCACCCTGTACAACCTGCTGCCCGGGTACATCCCGATGCCGCACGCCCACCGGGACGAGGATCTCGACCAGTTCGTGGCCGGCACCGAGGCCGAGAAGGGCTACTGGGGCAACATGCGGGCCTACCTGGTGAGCCTGCTCAAGTCGTACTGGGGGAAGGCCGCCACCGCGGACAACGACTTCTGCTTCGACTACCTGCCCCGGCTGACCGCCGACCACAGCACCTATCCGACGGTGCTGGCCCAGATGCGGGGGGACTGCAAGGGGTACTTCGTGGTCGGCGAGAACCCGGCCGTGGGTTCGGCCAACGCCAAGATGCAGAGGCTGGGCATGGCCAACCTGGAGTGGCTGGTGGTCCGGGACTTCTCCCTGATCGAGTCGGCCACGTTCTGGAAGGACGGCCCGGAGATCGAAACCGGGGAGCTGCGCACCGAGGACATCAAGACCGAGGTGTTCTTCTTCCCGGCCGCCGCCCACACCGAGAAGAACGGCAGCTTCACCAACACCCAGCGCATGCTGCAGTGGCACCACGCCGCGGTGGAACCGGCCGGGGCGGCCCGCAGCGAGCTGTGGTTCTACTACCACCTGGGCCGGATCATCCGGGACAAGCTGGCCGGCTCGACCGACGAGATGGACCGACCCGTCCTGGATCTCACGTGGGACTACCCGACCGAGGGGCCGCTGGCCGAGCCCAGCGCCGAGGCCGTGCTGGCCGAGGTGAACGGCTGGGACCACGAAGGCAACATGCTGGGGTCCTACACCGAGCTCAAGGCCGACGGTTCCACCGCCTGCGGGTGCTGGATCTACTGCGGTTGCTACGCCGACGGGGTCAACCAGGCGGCCCGGCGCAAGCCCGGCCTGCAGCAGAGCTGGGTGGCCCCCGAATGGGGCTGGGCGTGGCCGGCCAACCGACGGGTCCTGTACAACCGGGCGTCCGCCGATCCCGACGGTAAGCCGTGGAGCGACCGCAAGGCGCTCGTGTGGTGGGACGAGGATCAGGAAAAATGGGTGGGCCACGACGTGCCGGACTTCGAGGCCACCAAGGCCCCCGGGTACCGGCCCCCGGAAGGGGCGCGCGGTCCCGACGCCATCGCCGGCGACGACCCATTTGTCATGCAGGGGGACGGCAAGGGCTGGCTGTACGTGCCGGCCGGCCTGACCGACGGCCCGCTGCCCACCCATTACGAGCCGCAGGACTCGCCCTTCCCCAACCTGTTGTACAGCCAGCAGCGCAACCCGGTCCGCCAGGTGTATCCCCACCGCCACAACCGCTACCACCCCGACCCCGGCACCCCCGGGTCCGAGGTGTTCCCCTACGTGGTCACGACCTACCGGCTGACCGAGCACCACACCGCCGGCGGGATGTCCCGGTGGCTGCCGTACCTGTCGGAACTGCAGCCGGAGATGTTCTGCGAGGTGTCGCCGGAGCTGGCCGCCGAGCGGGGCCTGGAGAACAGCGGGTGGGCCACCATCGTCACCGCCCGCGGCGCCATCGAGGCCCGGGTGCTGGTGACCGACCGGATGATGCCGCTCAAGTTCCAGGACCGCACCGTCCACCAGATCGGGCTGCCCTGGCACTGGGGGCCGAACGGGCTGTCCCGGGGGGACGCGGCCAACGAGCTGGTCAGCATCGTCTTGGACCCCAACTCCCACATCCAGGACGACAAGTCGCTGACGGCCGACATCCAGCCGGGGCGACGGCCCCGGGGACCGGCGGTGACCGCCCTGGTGGAGGACTACATCCGCCGGGCCGGGATCACCGACAGCACCGGCACCGGCATCGGCGGGGGCGGCTGAGCCGGGGCCGGGAGATCGGCCCCGGCCCGGACGGATCCTCCGGGCGAGGGTGTTCAGCCCCGTTCAGGGGGTAGGGCACCCACCACCGCAACGGAGGAGGAGACGATGGCCCAGGGCATCATCGAAGAGCTGCGCCACGACCACGACCAGGTCCGACAGATGCTGAGTCGACTGGTCGGGTCGACCGGCGAGGACCGGCGGGACCTGTTCCAGCAGCTGGTCGGGGAGCTGATCCGCCACGAGGTGGCGGAGGAGGAGATTCTCCGACCGGTCAGCAAGCGTGACGCCGGACAGGCCGTCGCCGATGCCCGCATCGAGGAGGAGAGCCGGGCCGAGGGGCTCCTGAAGGACATGGAGAAGCTGGACCCCGACTCGGCGGAGTTCTCCGCCAAGCTGGCCAAGCTGCACCAGGAGGTGGAACAGCACGCCACCGCGGAGGAGACCGAGGAGTTCCCGCTCGTAGCCGCCAAGGAGTCGCCCGAGCGGCTGGAGCAGATGGCCAAGGCCTACCAGGCGGCCAAGGCCGTGGCCCCCACCCGGCCGCATCCGTCGACCCCCAACACGCCCGGCGCCAACATGCTGGTCGGGCCGTTCGCCGCCGTGATCGACCGGGTCCGCGACGCGGTGCGGGGGGCGGTGAAGTCGGTCTCGTAGGAGCGGCGCCGCCGGCGCCACTACAATTCCGGCCCACCAGGGGAGGTGGGGCATGGCCGCAGAAGCGCCGTTCACCATCGGAGCCGAGGCCCTGTGCACCGACGGGGTCTGTGGGCGGGTCACGCAGGTGGTGATCGACCCGGTCCGCGGCCGGGTCACCCACCTCGTCGTGGAGCCTGAGCACCGTGGGGGCATGGGGCGCCTGGTGCCGGTGGAGTGGGCCCAGCCGGACGGCGGCCGGATCCGGCTGAGCTGCAGCCGGGACCGCCTCGACCGGCTCGAGGTCGCCGAGGAGGTCCACTTCCTCCCCGGGGTGGAGGGCCACCCCGGGTACGGCCCGGAGCAGACCCTTCTGTGGCCGTACTTCGGGGGGAACACCACCGTGCCGGTCGTGGTCGACACCGTTCCCGCCGGCGAGGTGGCGGTCAGGAGGGGCGAGCAGGTCCACGCCACCGACGGGCGCATCGGGGTGGTCGCGGGGCTGGTGGTGGACAGCCGCGACCACCAGGTCACCCACGTGGTGCTGGAAGAGGGCCACCTCTTCGGTCACAAGGACGTGGCCATCCCGATCGGAGCGGTGGGGTCGGTGGGCGAGGACGGGATCCGGCTGTCGCTCACCCGGCAGCAGGTGGACGACCTACCCGCCGTGGACTACCGCCGCTGACCACAGCCCGAGAGCCGGGTTCCTGATGAAGGTGGTATCACCGTCCCGCTCCATCCGGTCAGCGTCGCCCGGCAGCGGCCGCCATTCGTAGCCGGCCGCCTCCACCTCCCGGCGGGTGAGCCCGCCGGCGTCGGGATCGGTGCAGTAGACGATCCGGAACCGCCCCTCGCTGGACCCGTGGATGAGGTGGGCGGCCGCTCCCAGGTTGTCGGCCAGTTCGGGATCGGTGGCCACCGCTTCCAGGGTGGCCGGGGTGCCCCGGTAGCCGTGCCGGCGGATCAGCCGGTCGACCTGTTCGTCCTCCCCGAACCGGCGCACCCCGGGGGCCACCACCACCAGCTCCCCGCCGTCGGCGATGGCCATGCGGGTGCGGTACACCGCCTTGTTGGCCACCCACGTGGAGCGGAACTCGTCGGGGTCCAGCCAGCAGGTCACCCGGGTCAGCGGGGCCGGGACCCGGTGGACGTTGACCGCGCCCGACAGGTCGGCGGCGGCCCGGTAGGCGGCCCCGCCCGAGGCGGCCGAACCGCCGAACCCGGCGAACAGGCCCCTGGTCACCAGCTGCTCCGGCTCCGCCTCGATCACCGTCAGCACCCACATGACCGGCACGGCCGGGTCCACGAACCGGTCGTAGGCGGCGTCGACCACGTCCCGCACCGGGCTGGACGGCCGCCCCATGATGGACTCCATGTCGCAGACCGCCCCCAGGAAGTGCGACCGGTGGATGGTCGGGGCGCCGCCCAGCCCGATGACCAGGTTCTTGGTGAAGTTGGCCATGCCGATCACCTCGTGGGGGAGCACCTGACCGATCGACACCACCAGGTCCCAGCCCCCCAACAGCTGCTCGTCGACGTGGACGGGGATCTCCTCCCGGTAGCGGCCGCCCGACACCGCGTCCACCTCCTCGGCGGAGATCCGGCCCACCTCCTTCACCCCCTGGCGCCAGCGGTGCACGAGCAGCCGGTCGCCGGGAACGGCCTCGCCGAACATCAGCCGGGCGTCGGCACCGGTCATGGGGACGTGCGTGCCGGTGGCCGGGAGCACGGCCACCCGGCAGCCCGCCCGCTCCAGCCCGGCCAGGAGGCCGGCGGTGATGGCGCCGGCCCGGGAGTGCAGCCGGGTGTGGTCGGGCGGTACCAGCAGCACCCTGCGGGCTCCCCGTTCGAGTACCAGACCGGTGAGGGTCCGGACGTGGCCGGCCAGTTCGTCCCCGGTGATGGCCCGGTCGGCGGCCCCGTCGGCCAGGACCGGCGACGGGCCCGGGCGCAGGCCGCCCAGGGCGGAGACGGCGGCGTCGACCACCGCCTGGATGGGGGCGGTGGAATCGATCACGGCCACGTCGGTCTCGTCCGGCCCGGGCCGTTCGAGGGCGGCGAACTGGCTGGCCGCCATGGCCGGCCCCATGAAATGGCCGGCCCGGGCCGACATCCGGGCCCGGGCGGTGGCCGGGTCCAGGGTGAGATGCACGAACCGTACCCCGCCGGCCGAGCGGAGCATGTCCCGGTACCGGCGGGTCAACGCCGAGCAGGTCACCACCACGTCCCCCCGGCGCAGCTCCTCCCGTATGCGGGCCAACCAGGGCCAGCGGTCGGCGTCGACGAGAGGATGACCGCCCGCCATCTTGGCCACGTTGGCCTCCGGGTGGAGGCCGTCGCCTTCGACGAAGCGCAGGCCCAGCCGGGCGGCCATGGCGGTGGCGATGGTGGTCTTGCCGGCCCCGGCCACACCGGTGATCACCAGCCGCCAGGGCGCCTCGGCGCCGGTGGGATGGTTGCTGTCGATGTCGTAGCCGGGCGCCAACTGGCGGGCCTTCCCCTAGACGGTCGCGCCCCAGGTTATGCGGAGGGTGGCCGATCTCCGACCCCGGAGGGCGGCACCAACCGGAGGATACGGCAGCAGCCGGTGGGTAGGTGACGGACCTGTGCACGAGGCGGAGAGGAGGACCGTCGTGGTCCAGCGGAACGACGGACAGGTGGTCGGGACCGACAGCGGGAAGGGAGGAGAGCCCCACCAGGTCGCCGGCGGCGGCCGGCCCCGGCTGACCACCCAGCAGGGTGTCCCGGTCGCCGACGGCCAGAACACCCTGCGAGCCGACGATCGGGGGGCGGCGCTCCTGGAGGACTTCCACTTCCGGGAGAAGCTGTTCCACTTCGACCACGAGCGGATCCCCGAGAGGGTGGTCCACGCCCGCGGCTACGGCGCCCACGGGTTCTTCGAGAACTACGAACCGCTGACCGACCTGACCCGGGCCGATCCGTTCCAGGAGGCCGGGCGGCGGACGCCCGCCTTCGTCAGGTTCTCCACCGTCGCCGGCAACAAGGGCTCCACGGACCTGGCCCGGGACGTGCGGGGCTTCGCCGTGAAGCTCTACACCCGGGAGGGCAACTGGGACCTGGTGGGCAACAACATGCCCGTCTTCTTCATCCAGGACGCCATCAAGTTCCCCGACCTGGTCCACGCCGCCAAGCCGGAACCCGACCGGGGGTTCCCCCAGGCGCAGACCGCCCACGACAACTTCTGGGACTTCGCCTCGCTGCTGCCCGAGTCCACCCACATGCTCCTGTGGATCATGTCCGACCGGGCCATACCCCGATCGTTCCGGTTCATGGAGGGCTTCGGGGTGCACACGTTCCGGCTGGTCAACGCCGAGGGCCGGTCCACCTTCGTCAAGTTCCACTGGAAGCCCAAGCAGGGCCTGCAATCGGTGACCTGGAACGAGGCGGTGAAGATGAGCGGCGCCGATCCCGACTTCCACCGCCGGGACCTGTGGGACGCCATCACGTCCGGGTCGTTCCCGGAGTGGGAGCTGGGGTTCCAGCTCTTCGACGAGGAGTTCGCCGAGCGCTTCCCCTTCGACGTGCTCGACGCCACCAAGATCATCCCCGAGGAGGAGGTGCCGGTGCGCCGGGTCGGGCGGCTGGTCCTGGACCGGGTGGTGCAGAACTTCTTCGCCGAGACCGAGCAGGCGGCGTTCTGCACCCAGAACGTGGTCCCCGGTATCGACTTCAGCGACGACCCCCTGCTCCAGGGCCGGAATTTCTCGTACCTGGACACCCAGGTGAAGCGGCTCGGTGGCCCCAACTTCACCCACATCCCGGTCAACGCCCCCAGGTGCCCGGTGTCCCACTTCCAGCAGGACGGGCACATGGCCATGACCAACCCCACCACCCGGGCCAACTACGAGCCCAACTCGTGGGCACCCGAGAGCGGCGGCCCCCGGGAGGACCCGCAGTCCGGCTTCCGAACCGTGCCCGACACCCGGGTCGGGCCCAAGCGGCGGGCCCGATCCGAGAGCTTCGCCGACCACTACAGCCAGGCCCGCCAGTTCTTCATCAGCCAGACCGCCCTGGAGCAGCGCCACATCGTCGACGCCTTCGTGTTCGAGCTGAGCAAGTGCGCCCGGGTGGACATCCGGGTCCGCATGGTGGCCGGCCTGCGCAACGTGGACGACCACCTGGCCCGGCAGGTGGCCGACGGCCTCGGCCTGGAGCAGCTACCCGAACCGGCGGAGGCGGCCCGACAGCCGATCACCGACCTGGCCCCCTCGCCGGCCCTGAGCATCCTGACCAACGGGCCGGCGACCTTCGCCGGCAGGAAGATCGGCGTGGTGATCACCGACGGTTTCGACCGGCACCTGCTCGACGGGCTGACCGCCGCCGCATCCGAGGAGGGCACCACTGTCGAGATCATCGCCCCCCGGGTCGGGGGCGCCACGTCCGGCGACGGTCACCGACGGGAGGCGGACCAGAACATCGAGGGGGCCCCGTCGGTCCTCTACGACGCGGTGGTGCTCCTGGTCTCCGAAGCCGGCGCCGCCGACCTGGCCGCCACCCCGACCGGGCGGCAGTTCGTGACCGACGCCCACGCCCACGCCAAGTTCATCGGTCACACCCGGGAGGCCGGCCCGTTGCTGGACGCCGCCGGGCTGGGGGACCGGCTGGACGGCGGGTTCATCGAGCTGGCGGAGGCCGGGGCCGGCTCCCGGTACCTCGAGAGGTGCCGGAGCCTGCGCTACTGGGACCGCCTCCAGCAGCCCGCCGCCCGGTGAGACGCAGGCGCTGACCGCAGGACGCCCGTTGGGCCGACCGGGGGTGGCCGTCACCGGCCGCTGCCGGCTCCCGGCCCGGAGCGAGCGGTTCAGCGCCCCGCCCGCCGGCGCAGGCTCCGGACCCGCTCCTCGGCCCGCTCCGCGGCCCGTTCGGTGGCCGACAGTTCGGCCCTGACCCGCTCGGCCTCGACGGCAGCCGCCCGGGCGTCGGCTTCGGCCCGGTCGGCCAGCCGGCGGGCGTCGTCGATCTGCTGCTCCAGGTGCCTCACCGCCTCGGCCGCATCCCGGGCCCGCCCGGTGGCCGCGTGGTGCGCCTCCGCCGCCCGGTCCAGGCGGCCCCGGATGCGCTCGACCGTCTCGGCCGCCCGGTCGGCATCCGCCTCCGCGGCGGCCACCTCCGCGGCGGCCACCTCCGCCTCGGTCCTGGCGGCCGCCTCCGCCTCAGCCGAGGCCGGACCGGTCCCGACCCCGGGGCGGCCACTGGTCCCGACCGGCGCCGGCGGGCTCCCCGGCACCGCCCCGTCCAGATCCACTTCGTCCAGGCCGGTGTGGGTCAGGGACCGCACCAGCCGCCCGCTGCCGGCGGCCGCGCCGGCGGCCGGATCGGCCAGGGCCGCCTCGAGGGTGTCGATGACCTCCCGCTCGACCGCATCACTGACCCGCACCCCCCGGTCCTGGGCCAGCGTGCGGGCCTGGCCGGCCATGCCGGCGACCACCTGGTGGCGCCGGCGGCCCAGCGCCCGCAGCTCGTCACCGTCCAGGCTGGCCTGGGCCGCCCGCAGCTGCTCGCCCAGCCCCAGCAGCTGCTGCAGGTCCGCCCGCCGGTGACGGGCCAGGAGGTTGACCGCCCACGCCGCCGTGGACGGCCTCTTCAGGGCCTTTATCCCCCCGGCCAGCCCCCGGTCCCCGGCCTGGCGCGCCTGGCGGGCCCGCTCGTCGCGGGTCGAGGTGAATTCGGCCGGATCGAGGCCGTACAGCTCTTCGACCACTGATTCGAGGTCCATCCCCGCCGCCATGCTATTGACCCCGTCGGGGCCGGCCCCCCCGTATCTGTGGCGGCCGTGCCAGACTTTCCCGGTGAATCCGGCCGAACGGTGGGCCGAGCAGCTGGCGGCCTGGAAGATCCCCGATGAGATCCTGGCCCGGGCCCCCGAGCCGCCGTGGCAGTTCACCCCGTCGCTGTTCGCCGCCGCCGGCACGCCCATCGGGCTCCTGCACCGGGAGGCTCTCCGCTACCTGGAGGGGGGTGGCAGCGTGCTCGACGTCGGCTGCGGGGGAGGGGCGGCCAGCGTGCCGCTGGTCCCGCCGGCCACCCACCTGATCGGGGTGGACAGCTCCGGGGGCATGCTCGAGTCGTTCAGCGCCGCGGCCGCCGCCACCGGGGTGGGCCATGACGAGATCCTGGGCCACTGGACCGAGGTGGCCGGGGCCGTGCCCGTCGCCGACGTGGTGGTGTGCCGCAACGTGGTCTACAACGTCGAGGCGATCGAGGACTTCGTCCGGGCCCTGTCCGCCCACGGCCGCCGGCGGATCGTGGTGGAGCTGACCGACACCCACCCGTCGGTCCCGCTCCGGCCGCTGTGGAAGCGGTTCTGGAACCTCGACCGGCCGGAGGGTCCGGCCGCCGAGCTCTTCGTGGACGTGGTGAGGGACCTGGGCTACGAGCCGGACGTCGGGTCCGAGACCCGCCCGGCGTTCAAGGAGTCGGTCAGCCGGGCCCAGCACGTGGCCATGGTGCGCCGCAGGCTGTGCCTGGCTCCGTCCCGGGACACCGAGGTGGAGGCCGCCCTGCCCCGGTCGGCCGCCCGTCACGCCGTGGTGGTCAGCTGGTCGTCCCGCACCCGCGGGCACCGGCCGACCTGACGGAGACCCGATCGGCTCCGACCGTTGACGAAGCGTCCCGCCGCGAGCATGATCGGGCGGGGCGCAGAGCGGCCCGGCGACGTTCGACCAAGGGGGGTCAGGCGTGCAGGTACCAGCACCGTTCGACTACGAGCGGGCAGCGAGCGTGGACGAGGCCATCGCCCTGCTGGCCCGCCACGGGCCCGAGGCCCGCCTGGTGGCGGGTGGCCACAGCCTGCTGCCCATGATGAAGCTCCGCCTGGCCCGGCCCGAGGTGCTCATCGACATCAACGGCCTGGCCGGCCTCGACTACGTCAGGGTGGACGGAGACGAGATCGCCATCGGGGCCATGACCCGGCACAGCAGCGTGCTCGAGTCGCCGGTGCTGGCCGAGCACTACCGGATCTTCGCCGAGGCGGAACGGGTCATCGCCGACCCGTTGGTGCGCAACCGGGGGACGGTGGGCGGCTCGCTGTGCCAGGCCGACCCGTCCGAGGACCTGTCGGCGGTGTTCGCCGCCCTGCGGGGCCGGGCGGTGATCCGGGGAGGCGACGGTGTCCGCACGGTCGACCTGCGGCACTTCCACGTCGGCCCCTACGAGACCGCCGTCGCTCCGGCCGAGATCCTGGTAGAGGTCCGGGTGCCCATCCGCACCGGCACCGGCAGCGCCTACGAGAAGGTGGAGCGCCGGGCGGGGGACTGGGCCGTCGCGGCGGCGGGGACCTTTGTCCAACTCGATGGCGGCCGTATCGCCGACGTGGGCATCGGGATCACCGCCGTGGGCGCCGACCATTTCACCTGCGCCGAAGCCGAGGAGCAGCTGCGGGGCGGTCCGGCGTCGCCCGAGGCGGTGGCGGCCGCCGCCGACATCTGCGCCCGCAGCTGCCACCCGTCCGCCGACCAGAGAGGACCCGAGGACTACAAGCGCCACCTGACCGGGGTGCTGGTCGGTCGGGCCCTCACCAGATCCATCGCCCGAGCCCGGGGGGAGGCCGACTGATGAAGGTGACCATCACCGTCAACGGCGCCGCGACCAGCGCCGATGTCGAGGCCCGCCAGCTGCTGGTCCACTACCTGCGCAACACGGTGGGTCTGACCGGCACCCACTGGGGCTGCGACACGTCCAACTGCGGAGCCTGCACCGTGTGGCTGGACGGGGTACCGGTGAAGAGCTGCACCACCCTGGCCGCCATGGCCGACGGCCACGAGGTCCGTACCGTCGAGGGGTTGGAGACCGCCGCCGGCCTGGACCCGGTGCAGCAGGGTTTCATCGAGGAGCACGGCCTGCAGTGCGGGTTCTGCACCCCGGGCATGATGATGACGGCCCGGGCCCTGCTCGACGCCGACCCCGATCCCGACGAAGCCACCATCCGGGAGGCCATCTCGGGGAACCTGTGCCGCTGCACCGGTTACGAGAACATCGTCCGGGCCGTCCGCTGGGCCGCCGCCCACCCGGCTTCCCGGTCGGCTACCGAGGAGGTGCCGGCGTGACCGCCACCGATGTCCCCGCCGGCGGAACCGACGCCCCCGTCAGCGCGGCCGGCAACCCCATCGGCTTCGGGCGCATGATCCGCAAGGAGGACGCCCGGTTCATCCGCGGGCAGGGCCACTACGTGGACGACCTCGACCTGCCGGGCATGCTGCACAGCGCCATTCTGCGCAGTTCCTACGCCCATGCCCGCATCGTCTCCATCGACACCAGCGCCGCCGAGGCCCACCCCAAGGTGAGGGCCGTCATCACCGGCAAGACCCTGGAGGGCCTGAACCTGGCCTGGATGCCCACTTTGTCAGGTGATGTGACAGCTGTGCTGGCCACCGACAAGGTCCGCTTCCAGGGCCAGGAGGTCGCCTACGTGGTGGCCGAGGACGAGTACTCGGCCCGCGACGCCCTCGAGCTGATCGAGGTGGAGTACGAACCGCTGCCCGCCGTGGTGGACGCCCGGCAGGCTCTCGCACCCGACGCCCCGGTGATCCGCGACGACCTGGAGGGCCGGACCGACAACCACATCTACGACTGGGAGGCCGGCGACGCCCGGGCATGCGAGGAGGCCTTCGCCGGGGCCGAGGTGATCGTCGGACAGGACATGATCTATCCCCGGGTCCACCCCGCCCCCATGGAGACCTGCGGGTCGGTGGCCCACATGGACAAGGTCACCGGCAAGCTGACCATCTGGACCACCACCCAGGCCCCCCACGCCCACCGCACCGTCTACGCCCTGGTGGCCGGGCTCCCCGAGCACAAGATCCAGGTCATATCCCCCGACATCGGCGGAGGGTTCGGCAACAAGGTCGGCATCTACCCCGGCTACGTGCTGTCCATCGTGGGGTCCATCGTCACCGGCGTCCCGGTGAAGTGGGTGGAGGACCGCTCCGAGAACCTCATGTCCACGTCCTTCGCCCGGGACTACCACATGCACGGCGAGATCGCCGCCACCCGGGAGGGCAGGATCCTGGCCCTGCGGGTCAACGTGCTGGCCGACCACGGCGCCTTCAACGGGGTGGCCCAGCCCACCAAGTTCCCGGCCGGGTTCTTCCACATCTTCACCGGCTCCTACGACTACCCGGCGGCCCACTGCAAGGTGACGGCCGTGTACACCAACAAGGCCCTGGGCGGGGTGGCCTACGCCTGCTCGTTCCGCATAACCGAGGCGGTGTACCTGGTCGAGCGGATGGTCGACTGCCTGGCGTTCGAGTTGAAGATGGACCCTGCCGAGCTGCGGATGAAGAACCTCCTGCGTCCCGAGCAGTTCCCCTACACCTCTCCCACCGGGTGGGTGTACGACTCCGGCGACTATCCCCGGGCCCTGGAGGAGTCCATGCGCATCGCCGGCTACGAGGACCTGCGCCGGGAGCAGGCCGCCCGCCGGGAGGCAGCCGCCCGGCCCGGAGCGGACCCGTCGGCCCCGCTCATGGGCATCGGCGTCTCGTTCTTCACCGAGGGGGTGGGCGCCGGCCCCCGCAAGCACATGGACATCCTGGGACTGGGCATGGCCGACGGATGCGAGTTGCGATTGCATCCGACCGGTAAGGCGCAGCTCCGGCTGAGCGTGCAAACCCAGGGCCAGGGCCACGAGACCACCTTCGCGCAGATCGTCTCGCACGTCATCGGCATCCCGCCCGAGGACATCGAGGTGCTCCACGGCGACACCGACAACACCCCCTTCGGGCTGGGCACCTACGGCTCCCGCTCCACCCCGGTGTCGGGGGCCGCCGCCGCGGTGGCCGCCCAGCGGGTCAAGGACAAGGCCCGGATCATCGCCGCCGCCGCCCTCGAGTGCTCACCCGACGACCTGGAGTGGGAGCACGGCCGCTGGCACGTCAGGGGCGACCCGTCCCAGGGCCGGACCATGGCCGAGATCGCCATGGCCGCCCACAGCAGCCTGGAGCTGCCGGAGGGGGTGGAGGGGCACCTGGACGCGTCGGTGGTCTACAACCCCCCGAACCTGACCTACCCTTTCGGCGCCTACATCTGCGTGGTGGACGTCGATCCCCAGACCGGGGTGGTCAAGGTGCGCCGGTTCGTGGCCGTGGACGACTGCGGACCGCGGATCAACCCGATGATCGTCGAGGGGCAGATCCACGGCGGCTTGGCCGACGGGGTGGGCATGGCCCTGATGGAGGTGATCGCCTTCGACCGGGACGGGAACAACCTCGGCGGCTCGTTCATGGACTACCTGCTGCCCACGTCCATGGAGTGCCCCAGCTGGGAGCTGGGTGTGACGGTGACCCCGTCACCGCACCATCCCATCGGGGTCAAGGGGGTGGGGGAGTCGGCCACCGTCGGGTCCCCGGCGGCGGTGGTCAACGCCGTCCTCGACGCCCTGCAGATCCGCCACGCCGACATGCCGTTCACCCCGGCGGTCACGTGGCGGGCCATGCAGGGCCGGCCGTTGCGCCCGGATCTGGCCATCGAATGAGACGCCCATGATCCGTCAGGACCTGTCCGGCCGCTCCGCCGCCCTGCGGGCCGCCCGTGTGCCGTTCGTGCACGCCCGGGTGGTGCTGGCCGAGCGGCCCACATCGGCCAAGCCGGGCGACGAGGCCATCGTGCTCGCCGATGGCGCCATGGAGGGGTTCGTGGGCGGCGAGTGCGCCCGGACCACGGTGTGCCAGCAGTCCCTGGAGGCCCTGCCGGCCGGCGAGTCGGTGCTCCTGCGCATCACCCCCCATCCCGAGCCGGACCAGCCCGGCAAGAAGGTGGTGCACAACCCGTGCCTGTCGGGTGGGACGCTCGAGGTGTTCCTGGAGCCCTCCCTGCCCGCCCCTCTGGTCCACGTGGTGGGGGACTCGCCGACGGCCATGGCGTTGTTCGCCCTCGGCTCGCCGCTCGGATACGCCCTGCGCCCCTACGAGGGTCGTATAGAGGCCGACGCGGCCGCCGTGGTGGTGGCATCGCACGGCCGGGGGGAGGAGGAACCCCTGACCGCCGCGCTGCAGGCCGGGGTGCCCTATGTGGGGCTGGTGGCCAGCCGGCGGAGGGGGGCGGCGGTGGTGGCCGGCCTGGCGGTGAGCGACGACCTCAAGGCCCGGGTGCGGACGCCTGCCGGCCTGGACATCGGGGCCGGCACCGCGGAGGAGGTGGCGCTGTCGGTGCTGGCCGAGATCGTGGCCGGGCAGCCCCGCACGGCCCGCGCCGGCCGCCCGGTGGTGGCGGCGGTGTGCCCCGAGGTCGACCCGGTGTGCGGGATGTCGGTGGTGGCCGGTGCCGACACCCTGCACGTGGTCCACCCCGACCCGGCCGAGGGTGGACGCCTGGTGTGGTTCTGCGGCCCGGGATGCCGGAAGGCCTTCCTCGCCGACCCGGGCGCCTACCCGGGGCCCGTGCCCGCTTGACCTCGGTCGCCGACCTGATCCCGTCCCCGGCGGCCATGGCGGACGCCCTGGCCGGGGCCGGGTACCTGGCCGACGAGGGCGTGGCGACGGCGCTGTTCTGCGCCGCCCGGCTGCGCCAGCCGCTGCTGCTCGAGGGTGAGGCCGGGGTGGGCAAGACCGAGGCGGCCAAGGTCCTGGCCCGGATCCTGGACACCCCGCTCATCCGACTGCAGTGCTACGAGGGGATCGACGCCAACGAGGCCCTGTACGAATGGAACTTCCCCCGGCAGTTGCTGACCATCCGGATGGCCGAGGCTGCCGGCCGACCACTGGACGACGCCGACCTGTTCGGCCGGGAGTACCTGATCGGCCGGCCGCTGCTGCGGGCCGTCGAGCACGCCGGACCCCGACCGGCCGTCCTGCTGGTGGACGAGATAGACCGGGCGGACGACGAGTTCGAGGCGTTCCTGTTCGAGTTGCTGGCCGAGGGGAGCGTGACCATCCCCGAGATCGGCACCATCAGCGGCGACCAGCCCCCCATAGTGGTGCTGACATCCAACCGGACCCGGGACCTCCATGACGCCCTCAAGCGCCGCTGCCTGTACCACTGGATCGACTATCCCGACCTGGAACGCACCGCCGCCATCATCCGCACCCGGGTGCCGGCCGCCACCCGGTCCCTGGCCGATCAGGTGGCGGCCGCGGTGGCCCGGCTGCGGACCCTGGACGTCCAGAAGCCGCCCGGGGTGGCCGAGGCCATCAACTGGGTGCTGGCCCTCGACCTGCTCGGTGTCCCCGATCTGGACGAGCGCTCGGTCGGCGCCACCCTGGGGTCGGTGCTCAAGTACCGGGAGGACGTCGAGGCGGCCCGGGACAGGGGCCTGGCCTGGGTGGCGGGCAGCCCGTGAGCACCGGGGCCCCGGCGCCGGCCGGCGCCGGTCCCGACCTGGCCGACGTGGTGGCCCGATTCGGCCGTCTCCTGCACTCCGCCGGCGTGCCCGTCACCCCGGAGCGGGCCGGCCGGCTGGCCGCCGCCATGGTCCTGGCCCCGCCCGCCACCACCGGCGAGCTGTACTGGCTGGCCCGGGTCACGCTGCTCTCCGACCGGGGCGGGGTGGAGCTCTTCGACCGGGTGTTCGCCCGGGTCTTCGGGGGCATGGTCGACCCGGCCGGCTTCCGGGGGGACCGGCCGCCGCCGGGCGCGCTCCAGCGCCGGACCGGATCCGATGCCGGCCCCACCGCCGAGCGCCCCGGCCCAGCGTCCCCGCAGCCGCCCGGCCCCCTGGTGGCCGGTCCCGGCCCCGGCGGCCCGGACGGGTCGGGCGACGAGGACCGAGCCGAAGCGGTGCTGGCCGCTTTCAGCCCCGACGAGGTGCTGCGCCGCAAGGATTTCGCCGAGCTCACCCCGGACGAGCTGTACCGGCTGCGGGTCCTCGCCGCCCGGCTGGCGGTGGTCACGCCCCGGCGCCGGTCCCGGCGCACCGTCCGCCACCGACACGGCGACCGGGTGGACCCCCGGGCCACGCTGCGGCGGGCCCGGCGCAGCGGCGGAGAACCGGCCCGGCTGATCCGTCGGCGGCGCCGGACCAGGTCCCGCCGGCTGGTTCTGCTGTGCGACGTGTCGGGCTCCATGGATCCCTTCTCCCGGGTGTTCCTGCAGCTGATGATGTCGGGGGTGGCCGGGGCCCGGGCCGAGGCGTTCGTGTTCGCCACCCGGCTGACCCGACTCACCCCGGCCCTGAAGGGTGTCGTTCCCGGGGCGGCCATGGACCGGGCCGGTCGGGCCGCCCCGGACTGGTCCGGAGGTACCCGGATCGGGGAGGCGATCAAGGCTTTCAACGACCGCCACGGCCGGCGGGGCATGGCACGCGGGGCGGTGGTGGTGATCGTCTCCGACGGCTGGGACACCGGCGACCCGGCCGTCCTGGGCCGGGAGATGGAGCGGCTGCACCGCCTGGCCTACCGAATCGTGTGGGTCAACCCCCGCAAAGCCGCTCCCGGCTACGCCCCCCTGGTGGCCGGCATGGCGGCCGCCCGGCCACACGTCGACGCCTTCGTGAGCGGCCACAACCTGGTGGCGCTCGAGGAGGTCCTGGAGGCGGTAGCCGCGCTGCGGGGCTGACCGGGGCCGTTTTGCCGGGGTCCGAGCTCAGGGCGCGCCCCTTGACGGACCGAGGGACGGCGCCCCATACTGTTCCCGCCATAGTAAAAGTGACTTTCATAGAATGAAAGTTCCCGACAAGGGGGGGACTACGTGGGTTTTGCTGGGTCAGCGCGCCGTATGGGAGTTGCCGCGGCTCTTGGTGGGGTGACGCTTCTGGCCGCCGCGTGCGGCAGCAGCTCCCACGGCACGGCCACATCATCGGCATCGACGGCGCCCGCCGCATCGTCGCCGGCATCCACCACCTCCGGGGGAGGCGGGTCCTCGAGCGCCAAGACCGAGACGATCAACGTCGGGGTCCTGCCCATCGCCGACGTGGCCCCTCTCTACCTGGGTATCAAGCAGGGCTTCTTCTCCCAGCAGCACCTCGATGTGGTGCCCCACAGCCTCCAGGGAGGGGCTGCCGTGGCCAGCGCGGTGGTCGGCGGGTCGCTGCAGTTCGGCTTCGGAGCCACGGCGAACCTGGTGCTGGCGAAGGCCCACAATCTCCCCCTGCAGTTCGTCGCCAACGGCGATCAGGCGGCCGCCGACGCTTCCGGCGCGTGGTCCGGAATCCTGGTCAAGGCCGGCAGCGGGATCACCTCCATATCGCAGCTGGCCGGCAAGACCATCGCCGCCAATGCGGTGCAGGGACAGAACGAACTGGCCCTGGACAGCATCTTGAAGAGCAACGGGGTCAACCCTTCGTCGGTGCACGTGGTCGCCCTGCCCTTCCCGACGATGCCGTCGGCTCTCCAGTCCGGGCAGGTGGCGGCCGTCACAGAGGTGGAACCGTTCGTGTCGGCCATCGAGGCCAAGGGCGGCAAGTTGCTCAGCCCGCTCTTCGAGGGCGAGCAGGCCTCCGAGATCGTCGCCGGCTACTTCACCACCTCCAAGGAGATCCAGAGCGACGCCGCTCTGGTGCAGCGGTTCGTGACCGCCATGAACCAGTCGCTGGACTACGCCCAGGCCAACCCGGCTGCCGTCCGGGCCATCATCCCCACGTATACGAGCATCCCGGCCTCGGTGGCGGCGAAGATGAAACTGCCGGTATGGGGGTCCACGGTCGACACATCGAGCATCCAGGCCCAGGAGCAGCTGATGCAGCAGCTCGGGTGGCTCAAGAGCGCCGTCCCGGTCGACCAACTCGTCTGGTCCGGTGCCAAGCACTGACGTGCAATCCGTGGTCACCCCACCGGGAGCTCCGGTGACGGTGGCGGAGGCGCCGGGCCAGCCGGCGACGGCCCGCCGGTCAGGGCGGGGAGGGGCCGGGGTGGGTCGCCTCTCCAGGCAGTTCGGCGGCGTGGTGGTGGCCGTCGCCGTCTGGGAGCTGGTCAGCGTCAGCGGGGTGGTGACCAACCAGGCGCTGGCCAGCGTCCCGGCCACAGGGCGGGCGCTGGCCTCCCACGCCGGGTCGTTGGCGTCCGCCGCCGGCGGGACCCTGGAGGCGTGGGCCGTGGGGCTCGCCATCGCCGCCGTGGCCGGAACGGTCCTCGGGACCCTGGTCGGCCGGTCCCGGATGGCGGACGCCTCCACCGAGATCCTGGTACGGATGATGAGGCCGTTGCCGTCTCTGGCGCTGATCCCCATCGCCATCCTCGTGGCCGGACTGGGCCTCAAGATGACCGCCGGGCTGGTGGCGTTCACGTCCTTCTGGCCCGTGTTCATCAACACCCGCTACGGGGTCCGTCAGGTCGACAACCTCTTCATCGACACCGGCCGGACCCTCGACCTGCGCCGCCTGGGTCTCCTGTCCCGGGTCATCCTGCCGGCCGCCGCCCCGCTCATCGCCAGCGGGATGCAGGTCGCCATCAGCCTGGCCCTCGTCGTCACCGTGTCGGTCGAGCTGGTGGGCGGGACCGGCGGTATCGGATCCTTCGTGCTCCGGGCCCAGCAGGCCAACGTGGTCCCCACCATGTACGCCGGCATCCTGGTCGGTGGGCTGGTCGGTTGGGCGCTCAACGTGGGTTTCAGGACGCTGATGGGCCGTTTGCTGCCGTGGGCCGACCGTACGGACAGCCGGCCATGACGGCCCCGGCGCTGAGCGGGCCCCGGGCGCGGCGCGTCGGCTACTGGGGGCTCGGGTGGCTGGGCGCCGCAGCCGCCGCGGCCATCTGGCAGCTCGTGTCGGCCCTGATGCACAGCTCCATTTTTCCTACCTTCACGTCGGCCGCCGCCAAGTCGTGGGATCTGCTCGACGGGCCGGTACTCCACCAGGACCTGATCCCTTCCATACTCCGCACCCTCGCCGGGTTCGCCATCAGCGCGGTGATCGGGATCGTGGTGGGAATGATCACCGGTTACTACCGGGCGGCGAGGGAGTGGACCTCGGCGGTCTTCGATTTCGGCCGCTCTCTACCCACGCCGCTCCTCGTGCCGGTCGCCCTGGTGGTCTTCGGCCTGGGCGGTCGGATGGTGGTGGCAGTGATAGTGACGGCGGCGGTGTGGCCGGTGCTGATCAACACCGCCAACGCCACGGCCGGCCTGGAGCCCACGCTGGTGGACACCGCCCGGGTGCTGGGGATGAGGGGACGGACCTTCCTGTGGCGGCTGGTGCTCCCGGCCGTGAGCCCGCAGATCTTCGCCGGGCTGCGGGTGGCGATCAGCGTTTCGCTGGCCGTGATGGTGGTGGCCGAGATCCTGGGCGGCGGATCGGGGATCGGCTACTTCATCTCGAGCGCCCAGCAGTCGTTCCAGATCACCGCCAGCTGGGCCGGCGTGGTGATCCTCTGCCTGCTGGGCTGGGTGTTCGACTCGATCTTCCTGTTAACCGAGCGCCGTCTGCTGGCCTGGCAGCGGGGCACAGTCGGAGGTGATGTGAATGGCTGACCCGGTCCTGTCGATCCGGAACCTGGGTGTAACGCTGACCGGGCGCGACGGTTCGGTCACTGAGGTGACCGCAAACGTGAGCCTGGACCTGGCCCCGGGGGAGTTCGTCAGCATCGTCGGGCCGTCGGGCAGCGGCAAGACCACGCTGCTGCGGGCCGCGTCGGGATTGCGGGCTCCCACATCCGGTCAGATCTCCTTCGCCGGGCGGCAGCTGTCCGGGGTGGCCCCGGGGATATCGGTGGTGTTCCAGGAGTACAACAAGAGCCTGTTCCCCTGGCTGTCCATCGGCCGGAACGTGGCCATGGGGGCCCGCCGGCTCCCCCCGGCTCAGAGAGAGGAGCACGTCCGGGAGGCCCTGCACAAGGTGGGCCTGGACGGTTTCGCCTCTCGCTACCCGTGGGAGCTGTCGGGCGGGATGCAGCAGCGCGCCGCCCTGGCCCGGGCACTCGTGTCCGACCCGCAGGTGCTGATGATGGACGAGCCGTTCGCGTCGGTGGACGCCCTCACCAGAGGCCACCTGGAGGACGTGGTGGCCGACCTGTGGGAACGGTCGTCGTTCGCCTCCCTGCTCGTCACCCACGACGTGGGCGAGGCCGTCTACCTGAGCGACCGGGTGCTGGTCCTGTCGGCCCGGCCGTCCCGGGTGCTGGCCGAGATCACCGTCGACCTGCCCCGGCCCCGGACCCAGACCCAGACCCGCCGCCTGGCCCGATTCGTCGAGCTGGAGGCGCAGGTGCTGGAGCGGGTGGAGGAAGCCGGCCGGGTGGCCGTCGGCCTGGATCCGGCGGCTCCGATGAGGGAGGGGTCCCTCCGCTGAGCACCGTCGCCGACGCCACATCCGCGGTGTGGGACCGGCTGGGCCTGACGACCCTGTTCGCCAACCCCGGCTCCACCGAGATCCCCCTGCTGTGCCGCCCCGACGAGCGGATACGGTTCGTTCTCGGCCTCCACGAGGGGTCGGTGGTGGGCGCCGCCACCGGCTATGCCCTGGCCACGGACCGTCCGGCCCTCGTGCTGCTCCACACCACCGCCGGGTTCGGCAACGCCGTCGGAGCCATCGCCACCGCCCGGGTCAACCGGGCCCCGCTGGTGGTGGTCGTGGGCCAGCAGGATCGCCGGCATCTGGCCTCCCGGCCGTTCCTCGCCGGAGACCTGGACGGGCTGGCCGGCTCGTACCCGGTGTGGGCGGCGCAGCCGGCCCGGGCCCAGGATGTCCCCGGCACGATGGAGCGGGCCTGGCACGAGGCCCGCACCCGCCGGGGTCCGGCGGTGGTGGTGGTGCCGATGGACGACTGGGACGCCGAATCCGATCCCGACGGGGCCGCCTCCGCCCGCACGGAGATCTCGGCGGTGGCCGCGGACCCCCATTCGCTCGCACCCCTGGTCGAGGCCATCGACGGGGCCGGCTCGCCGGTCGTCGTGGTCGGGGCGGACGCCGACGGAGCGGCCAACTGGGCCGCCACCGTCGCCCTGGCCGAGCGGTTGGCCGCGCCGGTGTGGCAGGAGCCGTTCGGCGCCCGGGCCGGGTTCCCCCAGGACCACCGTCTCTTCGCCGGGCACCTGCCGGCCGGTCGGGAACGGCTGCGCCATACGTTGGCCGGTCACGACCTGGTTCTGGTCATCGGTGCGCCGGCATTCCGGCAGTACCCCTACGAGCCGGGACCGCTGGTGGCCGAGGGAACCCGCGTGGCGATGGTGGTGGACGACGCCGAACTGGCTCACCACAGCCCCGCCGAACTGGCCGTCATCGGCCCTATTGCGGGGATCTGCGGGGCTCTCGCCGGTGCCGTGAAGGGGCGTGCCCACGGGTCGCCCGCTCCGGCCTCTTCTGTCTCTCCGGCCTCCCCTGTCCCTCTGGCCTCCTCTGTCTCTCCGGCCGCTCCGGCGTCCTGGCCGGGGCCGGAGCCGTCCGACCGCCCCGGCCGGGGGGGCGGCGGGCTGCGGCCCCGTCAACTGTTCGCCGCCCTGGCGGCCCGGGTGCCCGCCGACACCATCGTGGTCGAGGAGAGCCCGTCCAGCCGCCCGGACCTGCATCGCTTCCTGCCGGCCCGTCACCCGCTCGGATTCGTCAGTGCCGCCATGGGTGGTCTCGGGTTCGGGCTCCCGGCCGCCGTGGGCCTGCGCATGGGCTGCCCCGATCGTCCGGTGATCGCCCTGGTAGGAGACGGTTCGTCTCTGTACGGGATACAAGCGTTGTGGACCGCCGCCCGTTACCGGGTGGGGGCGCTGTTCATGGTGCTGGCCAACGGGCGCTACGCCGTCATGGACCGGCTGGCCGAGCGGGCCGGCCACCCGGGCCCGTGGCCGCCCTTTCCGGAGATCAGTGTCGCCACCCTGGCCGAAGGCCTCGGCTGCCCGGCCCGGCGGGTGGGCACCGAAGCCGAGCTGAGCGCCGTGCTGGACGAGACCCTCCCGGATCTGCGGGCCGCCGACTCCCCGTTGGTGGTCGAGGTCGACGTCGCCGACGAGGCCTACTTCGCGCCCTGAGCAACTGTGCCATCGATGAAAGGAATCCCCCAGGCATGAAACTCGTGACATTCGACGCCGGCCGTGTCGGTCGGCTGGCCGACGACCAGATCGTCGAACTCGACTGCCCATCGGTGCGGGCCTACTTCGAGAGGGGCGGCGCGGTGCCCGAAACCGGCGAGGTGGTCCCCCTCGCCTCGGCCCGTCTGCGAGCCCCCATCGTCCCGAAGAAGTTCTTCCACACCGCCGGGAACTTCCGGGAGCACCACGAGGACCTGGCCCGGGTCAACTGGTCCCATCCGGTCAACAAGGGCATCGTGTTCTTCCAGAACGTCGACGCCATAATCGGCCCCGACGACCCCATCGTCTATCCCGGCAAGCTGACCGAGGAGCTCGACTACGAGCTCGAGATGGCCATCGTGATCGGCAAGCCCGGCAGGTTCTTCTCCGCCGAGCAGGCGCTGGAGCACATCGGCGGGTACGTCATCTTCAATGACATAACGGCCCGCGATATCCAGCGGCGGGAGATGAAGGCGGGGGTGTTCTCCTTCTCGAAGGCCATCGACACGTTCTGTCCGCTCGGCCCCTATGTGGTGACGGCCGATGAAGTGGGAGACCCTCACACGCTGGACATGGAACTGCGGGTCAACGGCCAGGTGCGCCAGAAGTCCAATACCGGCCGCATGTCCGTCTCCATCCCGCAACTGGTCGCCTACCACTCGCCCCAGGTGTACTCGGCCGGCGACCTGCTGACCACCGGCACCATCGCCGGGGTGGCGGCCAGCACCGACGACCCCTTCGCCAACTACCTGAAGCCGGGAGACGTGGTGGAGGCCCGGATAGAGAAGCTAGGGGTCCTGCGCAACCCGATCGTGGCCTGGGAGGACGCTCATGACACCCCCGCCCCGACCGGCGACGACTGGCTCTGAACCCGAACCGCAGCCGTCATCAGAAGAGCAGCCGTCATCAGAAGAGAGGAAATCCGACCGAATGACAGCCATCGAGGGGACGCCGCGCCAGGCGACCTTCCCCCAGAGGGTGTTCCCCCGTTTCGCCGGCAAGTGGGTGATGGTCACCGGAGCCGGGACCGGCTTCGGCGCCACCCTCGCCCTTCGCGCCGCGGCAGAGGGCGCGAACGTGGTGGTCCACTACAACTCGTCCGAGGCGGGTGCCCGCCGAACCGCCGCAGGTGTGGAGGCCTACGGACGACAGGCCGCCGTGGTCCGGGCCGACATCAGGAGCTGGGCCGAGATCACAGCCATGGCCGAGCAGGTGTGGAGCCTGACCGGCGGCCTGGACGTCCTGGTCAACAACGTGGGTGACATCGCCACCGATCAGATGTCGTGGCGGGACATCGACGAGGCGGTGATCGACCGGGTCCTGGCCGTCGACATCAAGGGGACCATGTTGATGATGCACGAGCACGGGCTGCGGATGCTGGACCGGGGCCGCGGCTGCATCGTCAACATCGGCTCCACCGTGGTGGTGAGAGGCAGCCCCCGGGCGCCCCAGTACGCCGCCGGCAAGTACGGCATGCTGGGCCTCACCAAGTCCTACGCGGCGGCGTTCGCACCTACGGTGCGGGTCAACGCCTTCGGGCCCGGGTTCATGGAGACGGAGTCGACGGTGGGACGCGAGGACTGGAACAACGGCCGACGCGAGCGGGTGCTGTCGCAGACCCCGATGGGCCGGGTGCCCGGCCCCGAGGAACTGGCCGCCGCGGCCCTGTGGCTGGCCACCGACGACGCCTCCCACATGACCGGGAACTTCGTGATGTGCGACGGCGGCTACAGCATGATCGGGGCCTAGGGGCAGCAGTGGTCCCCGGACGCCCCACCCATAACATCGTCGCGATGTCCGAACCTTCCGGTGACGGCCGCCCGGCACGCTCCTACCGGGTGGAAGCCCTGGCCAAGGGCCTGCGCCTGCTCTCCTACTTCAGTGCCGAGAGCCCGGCCCTGTCGGTCAAGGATCTGGTCACGCTGTCCGGAATCCCCATGCCCACGGTCTTCCGGTTGGTGGCCACCCTGGAGCAGGAGGGCTACCTGGAGCGCACGGTGGACGGACGGGTCCGGCCCGGGACGGGGGTCCTGGCCCTGGGGTTTGCCGCCCTGCAGGGCCTGGATGTGGTGCAGACCTCGTCGACCAGCATGCGGGAGCTGGCCGCCAGCACCGGCGAGACGGTCAACCTCGGAGTCCTCTACCACGACCAGGTGCTCTTCGTGGCCCGCATCCAGCGCAGCAACACCATCCTGGCCGCCGACATACGTGTGGGTTCCACAGTGCCGGCGGTGTTCAGCTCGATCGGGAAGGTGATCCTGGCCCACATGGCGGAGGAGGAACTGGGCCGGTACATCAGCGGGGCCAGCTTCCAGGGCACATGGGGTCCCCGGGCCGTTCGGACCATGGACGCCCTCCAGACCCAGCTGGCCGCCGCCCGCCGGGACGGGTACCTGGTCCAGCGGGACGAGGCCATACCGGGGTTGAGCTCGATCGCCGCTCCCATCAGGCAGTCCGGCGGCGGCGTGGCGGCCGCCATCAATGTGGCGGTGCCCAGCGCCGAGTACCCCAACAGGCAGCTCGTAGACCGTCTGCTCCCCCCGCTCCTGGCCGCCAGCCGCGAGATCTCGCGCCGTATGGGCGGCCCCGGCAACTGAACGTCCGACATCCGAGAGGAACAGTGGTATGCAGCAGATGAGAGATTCCGCGCCCGGCACGAACTTCGGGTCCGCCGACTGGTTGGGCCTGGCCGGGGCCCGGGTGCTGGTCGCCGGGGCCGGCGGTCTGGGTTCGGCCTGTGCCGCCGCCTTCCTCGCCGCCGGGGCCCGGGTCGATCTCGTCGACGCCGACGCGGCCCGGGCGAGGCAGGTGCTCGCCGGGGCGGACCCGGACCGGGCGGTGGCCACCGGAGCCGACCTGACCGACCCGGAGCAGGTCACGGCCGTCGTGGATGGGATCTGCTCTCGATGGGGCGCCATCGACGTGTGCGTCCACGCGGTCGGGGTCAACACCCGCAAGCCGGTGCTCGCCACCAGCGTGTCGGAGTGGGCCCGGACCATCGAGGTCAACCTCAGCACGGCCTGGTTGCTCGGCCAGGAGGCCGGCCGGAGGATGGTCGATCAGGGGCAGGGCCGGATCGTGTTCTTCTCCTCGGTATCGGGATTGCTGGCCCACAAGGACCACGCTCCCTACGCGGCCAGCAAAGGGGCCATCAACCAGATGATGAGGGTGATGGCCGCCGAGTGGGCCGCCAAGGGGGTGGCCGTGAACGCCGTCGCTCCCGGATACGTCGAGACCGACCTGACCCGCGACCATCTCGACCGCGACGGGAACCGGGCCCGGCTCGAGAGCCTGGTGCCGGCCGGTCGACTGGGCACGCCGAGCGAGGTGACCGGACCGGTGCTGTTCCTGGCCTCACCGCAGGCCAGATTCGTGACCGGCCACGTCCTCTACGTCGACGGCGGCCGGACGCTGGTATGACCGGCGCACCCCGTGTGGGGACCGTCGACGGCCGGGTCAAGCTGGTCTGGGATGCCGGCTCGGCCGACGTGGCTGAGCTCAGTGGCGGCCGTTGGGGGCCCGGTGGCCTGTCGGTGTTCGAGGACTGGGACCGTTTCCGGGCGTGGGCCCGGGACCGCAGCCCGACCGGGCCCCGGCCCGGGCCGGCCGAGTTCGGGCCGCCCGTGCCCGGTCCCCGCCAGGTGTTCGCCATCGGACTCAACTACCGGGACCACGCGGCCGAGGCCGGCTACGACACCAGCGGCCTACCCCAGGTGTTCACCAAGTTCCCGACCTGCCTGGCCGGGCCGGTGGGCGAGGTGACGGCGGTGAGCCCCAGGCTGGATTGGGAGGTGGAGCTGGTGGTGGCCATCGGTCGCCACGCCGACAAGGTGCCGGAGGAGCGGGGCTGGCAGCACGTCGCCGGGATCACCGTCGGCCAGGATCTGTCCGCTCGCGACGTGCAGCTGGCCGGCGCCGCGCCTCAGTGGAGCCTCGGCAAATCGTTCCCCGGCTTCGGTCCGACGGGCCCGTGGCTGGTCGATCCCGAGGATGTCCCGGACTGCGACGACCTTGCGATCGAGTGCCGGGTCAATGACGAGGTCGTGCAGAAGGCCCGCACTTCGGAGCTCATCTGGTCCGTTCCCCAGCTGGTGGCCCGCCTGTCGTCGGTGTGCCCCCTCCTCCCGGGCGACCTGATCTTCACCGGCACCCCGGCCGGGGTGGGCAACCGTAGGGATCCCCCGCGCTACCTGCAGCCGGGCGACCGGCTGGTCAGCCGCATCGAGGGCATCGGGGAGCTGGAGACCACGGTGGTCGCCCCGCAGTGACTATGCCGTGTCGGGCACCGGCACCCGGAACACCCTCAGCTGCATGGCGAGAGTGCTGTAGTAGCCGACCAGGGCGGTGAGTTCGAACAGCCCCCGCTCGCCGAGCGCCCCGAGCACCGACGCGTAGACGCCGTCGCCGAGGTCGCCTGCGTGCAGAAGCTCGCGGGCGGCCTCCAGGGCGGCGGCCTCGACCGGGTCCGCGCCGGGCAGCGCGGCCCCGGTCCGCAGGGCGCCGAGTTCCTCGTCCGACAGGCCGGCGCCGCGCCCCACCGCCTCGTGGGCGAAGCGTTCGAAGGCGCTGTCGTGGGCCGCCGCCACGGCCAGTATCACGATCTCCCTGGTCCGAGCGGTGAGGCAGCTGCCGTACCGGAGAGCCGCCCCCAACTCCTGGAGCGCTCCGCCGACGACCGGCGATCGGAGCATGGCATCGAAAGGACCGTGCAGGCGGCCCTGGGAGTCGGTCAAAGGGAAGTACCGCGGTCCGGTCGCCCTCGGCCCCCCGGTGATGGCTTCGTAGAGATCCCGCTGCTCGTTGTCGAGATCGCCCGGGTCGAGAGGCTGCAGCCGCCGGGGCGGAGCCTGAGGTTCGTGCGGCACCGGTTCAGCGTAGGCCGGGCCGCAGCCGGGCCCGACTCCGGGCCGGGCGGGACGGTGGCGGCCCAGGTGTTGTCGGCCGGTCGCCGCTTTCTGTACCATGCCGCCTACAACAACCAAACCAAGGCAGCGGAGCCAGGAAGCCGGTGTGAGTCCGGCGCGGTGCCGCCACTGTAACCGGGGGAGCAGACCCTGCTTACGACCACGGTCCCGAACGGGGCTGGAAGGTCGGGGCGAGCGATGATCCGGGAGTCAGGATACTGACCGCTGCCTTCCCTGATGCGGGGCGAGATCACCCCTGGGAGGAGACAAGCACATGCCATTCCGGCAGCAGCCACAAGGTCTATCGGGACGGCCGCGCCCGCGGGGGGCGCTCGCCGCCGCGCCGGTTCTGACCGCCGCCCTCATCGCGGGGTGCGGAAGTTCGGCGTCCACATCCAAAGCCTCGGCGCCGACCAGCCCGACATCGGCGTCCGCCCCGGCCACGTCCGGCTCGGCCCCGACCGGCGCGTCGGCGACCAGCGGGTCGTCGGCGGGCAGCTCCACATCGGCATCCGGCGCAGCATCGGCGTCCGGCGCCGCTCCGGTCAGCGCCCCCGGGTCGTGCTCGGGTTCGGGGCCGAACCGGGCCGGGCTGGTGGTCGAGGTGTCGGCAACCACGGTCCTGACCCGCTGCGTGGCCTTCTCGACGGCCAAGCTCTCCGCCTTGGGAGTGATCCAGGGCAGCCACGTGGAGCTGGGTACCCAGAAGTACAGCTTCGGCCTGGCGATCTGCCAGGTCGACAACGTGCCTGCCCACTACAGCCAGTGCCTCCCGTCCGGCCAGAACTACTGGGCCCTGTTCGTGTCCAACGCCAGCGGCGGTTGGACCAGTCCCAGCACCGGGGTCAGTCAGATCTCCGTCAGCCCCGGTCAGTGGATCGGGCTGCGTTACGACCCGCCGGCGGGGACTCCGGCTCCGCCTCCCTCGCCCGGACAGTTGTGAGCCGCCCGGTCGCGGTCGGCGTGTGGGTGCTGGCCGGGCTGGCCGTCGCCCTGACCGGGACCGATCCCTGGCCGCCGGCCATCGTGCTGGCGGCCAGCCTGACCCTCCTGGCTCGTAGGCGGCTCTCCGATCACAGGCTGGGCCCGCTGATGGTCGGGCTGGTAGTACTGGGCGGGCTCACCGTGGTGAGCAACGGTTTGCTGGATCACACCGGGGCCACGAACCTGTTCACCGTCCCGTCATGGATCCCGGTCCTCGGCGGGACGGTGACCGCCGAAGGATTCGCCGAGGGTGCGGACATCGCCGTGCGCCTGGTCGCGGCGGTGTCGGCGACATCGTGCCTGTGCCTGGTCCTGGAGCCCACCGACCTGGTCGACGCCCTGCCCGGCCCGCTCCGCCACAGCGCCACCATGCTCGGGTCGGCTCTCAACCTGGTGCCGGCGACGGCCGCCAGCTTCGTGGCCATACGCGACAGCCAGCGCCTGCGGGGCTGGAAGCCGACCGGCCCGAGGGCCATGGTGGACCTGGTGGTGCCGGTGATGCTCGGGGCCATCGAGCGGTCGGTGCAGCTGGCCGAGTCCATGGACGCCCGGGCCTTCGGGACGGCGGCGCGAACCACGGCGTTCCCGTCGGAGCGGGACCGGCGCTGCACCTTCACG
Organism: Acidimicrobiales bacterium; assembly: GCA_035702985.1. Lineage (GTDB taxonomy): Bacteria > Actinomycetota > Acidimicrobiia > Acidimicrobiales > Palsa-688 > JAKAXG01. The sequence goes on along the minus strand of DASSZD010000023.1, from coordinate 13,954 downwards.
GTCGCCCTGGCCGGCCTGGCCCTGGCTGGCCTGGTGGCCGGGTCGGTGTCGGGGCTGGTCGACCTGGCGTGGTACCCCTATCCCACCCCGGGGGTGCCGTCCCCGGCCCCGGCGGCGACCGGCCCGGCCCTGCTGGTCCTGTTGGCCGCCGTCCTGATCCCCCGGGCCGAGCCCGGGTCGGAGGAACCCGGGCCGGACGAGCCTGGGCTGGCCGTCGTGGGCAGCGGGTCGTGAGCGGGCGGCCCGTGAGCGTGCGGCCCGTGAGCGTGCGGCCCGTGAGCGGGTGGGTCGTGAGCGGGTGGGTCGTGAGCAGGGTGATGGGCGGTCGGTGGTGAACGGGCGGGTCGCAACCGGGCGGGTCATGGGCGGTCGGTCGTGAGCGGGACGGTGCCGCCGGTACGGATCGAGGACGTCACCTACAGCTACCCGGCCTGGTCGGACCGGGCCGGGCCGGCCCTTCGCGGCGCCAGCCTGGTGGTGGACGCCGGGCTGGTGGTCGTCACCGGTGACTCCGGTTCGGGTAAGTCGACGCTGCTGCGCTTGCTCAACGGTCTGGTGCCCCACTTCCACGGCGGCAGCCTCGATGGCCGGGCCGTGGTGTGCGGGCTGGACGTGGCCCGCACCCCCACCCGCCGGCTGGCCCGTCATGTCGGTTTCGTCTTCCAGGACCCCGAGGCCGGATTCGTGCGCGGTACCGTCGCCAAAGAGGTGGCCTTCGGCCCGGAGAACCTCGGCATGGACCCGGCGGACATCCGCCGGGCGGTGGGGGAGTCCCTGGAGCGGGTGGGTATCGCCCACCTGGCCGGGCGCCGGCTCCGGACCCTGTCGGGCGGTGAACGCCAGAGGGTGGCTCTGGCCTCCGCGGTGGCGGGCCGCCCGGCGGTGCTGGCCATGGACGAACCGACCTCCCAACTGGACCACGCCGGGGCGGCGGCCCTGGCGGCCATCGTCGATGATCTGGTCTCCGCCGGCCACACCGTGGTGGTCGCCGAGCACCGGCCCGGCTCGTACCGGGCCCCGGGCCGGGCCCTCTCCATTGTCGCCGGTTCCGTCGCCGCCCAGGACGGCACGACCGAGGCGGGCTGGCCCGTCGCCGCCCCCGTGGGCCTTCCGCCTGTCGGCCACACCAGCCCGGCCGGCGCCCCGGTGGCCTGGGCGCTCGAGCGGGCCACCATCGGAATGGACGGGCGCCCGGTCATCGCCGACGCCGACCTGGAGGGGACGGCCGGGGAGATCGTGGCCGTCACCGGCGCCAACGGGGCCGGCAAGACCACCCTCCTGCGTGCCATCGCCGGGCTCATCCAGCCGCTGGCGGGACGGGTCCGGCACGGTCCCGGACGGGTGGCCTACCTGCCCCAGGAGCCCGGGGTCCTTCTGCACCGCAACAGCGTGAGAGCCGAGATCGAACAGACCCTGCGCTGGTCGGGGGAGTCCGGCGATCCGGGCGAGATACTGACGCTTCTGGGCCTGGCCGACCACGGCGAATCAGATCCCCGGGACCTGTCCGGCGGGCAGCGCCAGCGCGCCGGTCTGGCCGCCATCCTGGCCGGCCGACCCGGGCTGGCCCTCCTCGACGAACCCACCCGCGGGATGGACCGGGCCGCCCGAACCGCCCTTGCGGCGACGGTCAACCGCCTGGCCGAGGCCGGGGCCGCCGTCATCATGGCCACCCACGACGACGACCTGGCCCGGGAGGTGGCTCACCGGGTGATGAGGATCGACGACGGCCGGATCCACCCGGCGCTGGACGCGGTGGTGCGGTGATGGCCCGGGAACGGGTAGCACTGATCGCGGTCAGTCTGGTCGGCCTGGCCATGTTCTCCTGGCCCCTCTTCGCCGGGGTCCTGCCGGGCGCCGCCCCGATGGTGGCGCTCAGCGTGTCGGCGGCGGCGGCGCTCACGGGCATGGAGATCGCCACCCGCCGGATCGGCCCCCGGGGCCTGGCCCTGATGGCCGCCCTGGCCGCGCTCGACGCGGCCGCCCGGGCGGCCGTGGTCACCGGTATCGGGGGGTTCAGCCCGTTCTTCCTGCTGGTGCTGTGCGGAGGGTACGTGTTCGGGGCCAGCTACGGGTTCCTGCTCGGCGCCTTCTCGCTCCTGGTGTCAGCCCTGGTGACAGGGGGTGTCGGACCCTGGCTGCCCTACCAGCTGTTCGCCGCCGGCTGGGTGGGGGCGGCAGCCGGGATGGCCGGACGGCGCCGGCACGGCCGGCCCACCCGTTGGGACGTGGCGGTACTGGTGGTCATCGGCGTGGCGTGCGGGTACGGGTTCGGCGCGGTCATGGACGTATGGAACTGGACCTTCTACCAATCGTCCGCCGGCATCGGCTTCCGGCCCGGCATGCCGGTGGGTCGGATGCTGGACCACTTCGGCCGGTTCTACGTGGCCACATCCCTGGTGTATGACACCTTCCGGGCCGGGGGCAACGCCGTCATGGTGGCGGCTCTGGGCTCGCCCGTCCTGATCGCCCTGGCCCGGGTCCAGTCCAGGATGCGGTTCACCATCGGATCGGACCGGGTGCTCGACACCCCGTAGAGGCGGCTCCGGGGCTCACCCGCCTGCGAACTGGTGACAGGAAAGGCTTCTGGTGACAGAAAAAGACACGTCATGTCGCCTTCTGTCCCCAGTTGCCATTCCTGTCACCAGTTCGAACGGTGGGGGGTGTCCGCGGCCGACCCGACTCAGGGTCCCACCCGTTCCGTGCCCGCAGCAGCCCCGCAGCAGCCCCGCGCCCGCCGGCGCCGCAGCAGCCCAGCCCCCCGACCCGGGCCACCCCGGAGCCAAGAGGGTCTTGTGGTGGGTCCGGGGCCGTGGTTCGATCGGGAGCGTTACGACTGTCGGGGCTGCGATGACGAGTTCCGGGGGACGGGCGCCTGGCACCCGACCCGCCTCACCGGACCTGACCGCACTCGGGATCGACACGCGCTCTCCGCTGGAGGGCGGCGGGATCCTCGTGAAGATCGCCCCGTTCGCCGCAGTCGCCGGCCTGGCCGAGGGCAGCCTCCTACTGCCGCCCGGGGTGGCGTCGCCCGGTGCGGCCTACGCCAGCGTGGTCCTCCTGGCCCTGACCGCCTTGAGTTGCCTGCTGCCGTGGGGGCGCCTGCCCCGCCGGGCTGCGGTGGCCGTGCCTCTCCTCTATTGCGGGACGGCCCTGGCCCTGACCCTGGCCACCCGTCCCGACTCGGGAATGGGCACGGTGGTGCTGCTCCCCGTGATCTGGACGGCGCTGTTCCACGACAGGTGGGACTCCGCCTGCATGGTGGTCGCCGTGCTGCTGGTCGAACTCACGGTGGCGCTGGCCCAGCACGCCACGGACGCCACCACGTTCCGGCGACTGGCCGTGTGGACGGTGCTGGCCGCAGTCATCTCCGTGGCGTCGCACGCCCTGAGGGACCGGGCCCGCCACGCTCACCGCCAGGTCGAAGCGCTGAAGGACCAGTTGCAGGCGGTCCGGTTGGCTGACGAGCGCCTTCGCATCGCACTGGCCCTGCAGGACGATGTGGTCAACCAGATCTTCGCATCGACGCTCGCCCTCAGGCTCGCCCAGGCCGACGGACACGACGAGGGGACCAACCTGAGGATCGACGACGTGGTCTCCGAGCTCGACGACACGGTCCGTCGGCTCCGGCGGGCGGTGTTCGACAGCGACGGCGGGCCGGCCCAGGTGCCGGCCCAGGCACCGGCACCTGGCCGCGAGCCGGACCGGGCACCGGCACCTGGCCGCGGGCCGGACCGGGCACCGGCACCGCCGCCCGGCCGCGGGCCCGGCGGTCCCTGAAGCAGGCGGGGAGCGGGGCGGCCCCGGAGCTAAGTTGCCCTCCATGGGAACGCTGGACCGACAGGTGGCCCTCATAACCGGAGCGGCCCGGGGCCAGGGCCGCTCCCATGCCCTCGCCCTGGCTGCCGAGGGAGCCGACATCGTGGCCTGCGACGTTCCCCGGCCCATGACCAGCCTCACCTACCCGCTGGCCGGCAAGGAGGACCTGCTCGAGACGGTCCGTCTGGTCGAGCAGGCGGGGCGCCGCTGCCTGGCCCAGCCGCTCGACGTGCGTGACGCCGCCGAGCTGGACGCCGCCGTCGAGCGGACCGTGGAGGAGTTCGGCCGCCTGGACATCGCTGTGGTCAATGCCGGGGTGGTATCGACCGGTCCGCTCGTTGAGGTCAGCGACGAGGCCTGGGATGAGCTGGTCTCCACCAACCTGGGCGGCACGTTCCACACCCTGCGGTCGGTGATCCCGGTGATGCGCCGGCAGCGTTACGGTCGGGTCGTGGTCACCGCGTCCATGGGAGGGCGCATGGGCATCCCCAACCTGGCGGCCTACAACGCCACCAAGTGGGGGGTCATCGGTCTGGCCAAGTCCCTGGCCCTGGAGGTGGCCAAGGAGGGGATCACCGTGAACGTGGTCTGCCCGACCACCGTGCAGACGCCCATGGTCCAGCCCGACCCCGACTCGGACGTGCCCGACGACCTGATCCGCCAGTTCCTCCGCAGCAACCCCGTTCCCCAGCCCTGGCTTCAGCCCCAGGACGTGACCCGGGCGGTGATGTACCTGGTGACCGATCCCGGGGTCATGACCGGCAGCGTCCTGGAGATCGGGCTCGGGTCCAGCGCCCGCATGCACTGAGCGCCCCGGTCGCGCCGGCTCCGCCGGCGGCTCCTGCCGCCCCTCTCCTGCCGGCCGCCCCTGCCGGCCGCCTCCGCCGTGCCTGACTCCTGCCCGCCGCCTCCCGCCCCCCGACTCCGCCGGCCGGCTCAGCGCAGTTCCGTCTTGGCGATCTTGCCGGTGGCCAGCTTCGGCAGCTGGGAGCGGAACTCGACTATACGGGGGTACTTGTAGGCCGCCAGCCGCTCCTTGGCGAAGGCGATCAGTTCCTCCTCGCTGGCGGTGGCGTCGGGTTTGAGCTCTATGAACGCCTTGACCTCCTCGCCCAGCCGGTCGCTGGGGACGCCCACGACCGCCACCTCGGCCACCGCCGGGTGGGTGTAGAGCACCTCCTCCAACTCCCGGGGGTAGACGTTGTAGCCGCCCCGGATGATTAGGTCCTTTTTGCGGTCGATGATGAAGAAGTAGCCGTCCTCGTCCTCGTAGCCGAGGTCGCCGGTGTGGAACCAGCCGCCGGCGAACGCCTCGGCGGTGGCTTCGGGCTTGCGGTGGTAGCCGCGCATGACGTTGAACCCCCGCACCACCACCTCGCCGACGTGCTCGGAACCGGGCGGCAGCTTCTGGCCCTGCTCGTTCCAGACCTGCACATCTACGCCGTAGATCGGCTTGCCGACGCTGTAGATCTTGCGTTCCTTGGCGCTGATGTTGAACGTGGTGGTCGACGCGGTCTCCGACAGCCCGTACCCCTCCAGGATCACGATGCCGAAGCGCTGCTCGAAGCGGTCCAGCACCTCCGCCGCGATGGGCCCCCCACCCGAGATGCCGACCCGCAGCGACGACAGGTCGTACTGGTCGATGTCGGGATGGTTCAAAAGGGACACGAACATGGTGGGCACGCCCTCGAACACCGTCACGTGGTCGCGCTCGATGGTTTCCAGCACGCGGGTCGGGTCGAAGCGCGGGACCAGGCTCATGGTCGCCGCGAAGCGGGCGCACACGTTCAGCTCGCTGCTCAGGCCGAACACGTGGAACAGGGGCAGGGCCACCAGCACCACGTCGTCCTCTTCGATACCGAACAACCGCCCCGGGGTGTCGGCATTCATGAACAGCTGGAAGTGGGTGAGCTCGGCCCCCTTGGGGCGGCCGGTGGTGCCGGAGGTGTAGACGATCACCGCGGTGTCGTTCGGGTCGGTCAGCTCGAACGGGACGGCCGCCTCCGGCCCGGCCAGCAGCGTGTCGACCGGTATGCCGATCCCGTCGGGGTTGGGGGCCCCCGCGTCGGCCACGTAGATCTGCTGCACGTCGGCCGCCGCCGCACCCTTGGCCGCCTCGCGGGCCACCCCCGACCAGGTGATCAGGGCCTGGGCCTGGCAGTCGCCCAGGTGGTACTCCACCTCGGGGGCCTTGAGCAGGATGTTGAGCGGCACCGCCACCGAGCCGTTCTTGAGCAAACCGAAGTAGGCGACCAGGAAATGCGGGATGTTGGGAAGCTGGAGGGCCACCGCGTCGCCGCGCCCCACCCCGCTCAACCGCAGGCCGGCCGCGAAACGGTCCGACAGCGCGTCCAGCTCGCGATAGGTCATCTGGCCGCCGTCGAAGAGGGCCACCGGCTTGCTCGGGTTGGTCCTCGCCGCTTCACGCAGGATGGTGGCCAGGTTCAGGCTCATGGCGGCACCTCGCTTCCGTGCTGGATCCCGCTGTCCGGGCCGGCGCCAGCAACCTACGGCTACCCGGTCTGTCCCGACAGTGCCGGAAGTCCCCTGCCGGCGACCCGTCAGCCCGCGGGGACCGGATCGAAGGCCAGATGCAGGCGCAGGGGCCCGGCGATCCCGCCCAGCGGCGACCGCCACTGCGGCCGCTCGGTCACCCGCAGCCCTGGCATGGCCCGGGCCAGCCGGGGCAGGGCCTCCTGCATCTCCGCCCGGGCCAGGTTGGCACCCAGGCAGTGGTGGGGTCCTGCTCCGAAGCTGATGGGGACCTCGGGGCGGGGGGCGTCCAGATCGAAGCGGTCCGGGTCGGTGAAGACGGAGGGGTCCCGGTTGGCGGCCGCCAGTGACAGCGAGAGGAGCGTCCCGGCCGGGATGGCGTAGCCGCCGACCTGCAGGTCCTCGGTCGCCACCCGGGGGACCACCGAGACCACGCCGTTGAAGCGCATGACCTCGTCGACGGCCCGGGCCGCCAGGTCGGGCCGGGCCGCCAGGGCCTCCCACTCGGCGGCCCGCTTGGCGAAGATCGTCATGGCCACCCCCAGCTGGTTACGGGTGGTGTCGTAGCCGGCGAAGAGGAGGCCCCCGAGCAGGGACATCAGCTCCCGGTCGTCGAGCTTGTCTTCGCCGTCGCGGGCTACGATCAGCTCCGAGACCAGATCCTGCTCGGGGCGGCGCCGGCGGAGTGCCACCAGGTCGCTCAGGTAGGCGAACAGCTGTCCCTGGGCACTCTTCACCTCCTCCTGGTGGCTGGACAGTTCCAGCGACAGCAGATGGGTCAGGGAATCCCCCCACCGGGCGAACAGGTGATGGTCCTCCCTCGGCACGCCCATGAGGTGGGCGATCACCTGCACCGGGTAGTGGTCGGCGAACTCGCCCATGAACTCGCAGCGGCCCCGGTCGGAGAACGAGGCGATGAGCTCGTCGACCAGCCTGCCCATGAAGGGACGGTGGGCGTCGGCGGCACGCGGCGTGAACGACCTGGACACCAGCCGCCGGAGCCGGGTGTGGTCGTCGCCCTCCTGGGCGAGCAGCGACGCCGCCGTCATCTCGTACAACGGCCCCTCGGTGATCCCCTGCAGCCTCACCAGGTTCGGCAGCGAACTGTGCGCCGACCGGTTGCGCAGCACCTGCTGGACGCCGTCCCGGGTCAGCACCGTCGCTCCCAGGACCGTCCGGGCCACCGGGCTCTGCGAGCGCAGGTCCCTGATGACCGCCTCCGGGTCGGACTGGAACCCCGGATCGAACAGGTCGAGAAAGGGTGCCTCGTCGAGCGACCTGGGCACGGAAAAAGGAGCCGGTCCGGTCACTGCGCCTCACCTCCTTGTGGCCGGGCCCGGTGGGGGACCGGCCCGGCCACCCTACATCAATGCAACACTCGCGTGTCAATGTTGCAGAAGGGTCCCGTCCGCCGGGTGCTCCCTTTCTTCCGGGCATGCTTGGCACGCCGGTATGCGAGGAAGTAGCGTTCCGGGCCTGAAGGGGGCGCGGGTTCGGCGCCCGGGAGCATGGAGGCGCCGTCGTGCCGGCACGTCGGGGAAAATCGGGGGCACAGGTCCGGGCGCACGCTGCCGGTGACGGCCGCTCGCCTCTGCACCGGTTGCGCAAGTCCAGCCGGCAGGAGCAGGAGTGGAGACTGGGCTGGGAGGCCGACTCCTGGCCCTCGGCCGCCGACCCGGCCCCGCTGGCCGGGGACCCCATCGGCACCTCGCCCGTCCGCCACACCGGGCCCGCGCCGGGGGGCGACGTGACCTCGGAGATCAGGATCGACCTCACCCCCGCCGTCGAACCGGAGCCCGGTCCTGTCAGCGCCCCTGTCATCAGGTTCGTGGCTCCGCCCGGCCCGCCGCCGGTGAGATCCTCCTTCGCCCGGGCCTGGTCCGTGCCCCAACCCCAGCCGGCCGACGCCCGGGAGATGGTCCTCCGGTTCCGCCGGGCGGCGGTGTCGTTGGCCATGAGCCTCGACGAGGGGACGGTCCGGGGTGAGCACGGGCGCGAGTGCGCCGCTGCGCTCATCGCCCTGGCGTCCAGCGGCCAGGAGCATCTGCTGGCGCCGGTGCTGCGGGCCGACCCCGACCGGGAGGACGTCACCTGGACGGTCGCCTGCTACCAGATCGGTGACCTGAGCCCGACCACCCTGCGGGACTTCGGGGACGCCTCGTCGGCGGTCCGCAACCTGGCCGGGTGCGGCGAGGCGGCCCATGTGGCCGCCGAACTGATAGTCACCAACGGGGACGGGGTCCGCTGGACGGCCCTGGTGCGATCCGGGACCGACGTCACCTTCCAGTTGCTCGAGGCCGGCACCGCCAGCGCCGGCACCGCCGCCGTCCTGCAGGGGGTGCGGCACAGGTGGGAGGACCTGCTGCTCGACTGGGCGGCCCGGCCCACGGCTGGGCTGGCCGAGGTGGCCGCCCCGGACGACGGGCCTGCGGCGCCCCCGGTTCCCCCTCCGGTGCCGGCCGGTCCCGGTGACGGGGTGGCCATGGGTATGGCCCTGGGCCAGCTGCTCGAGTCGGTGCGCCGGATAGAGGAGCGCCTGGCCCCGGCCGCTTCCCCGGCTCCGGCCCTGGACACCGCCGGGCGGGTGGAACGACTCGAACGTGAGGTGGCGGAGCTCAGGCGGGAGCTGGCGGCAGCCGTCCGCCGGGTGGCCGACCTGGAGGCCGCCGGGCGTGTCACCGCCAGCCGTCTGGTGGATTCCCGGGCGGCCGGGACGGTACTCGCCGCTGGGGTCACGTCGGCCCCTGCGGAGCCGCCCGGCCCCGCGGTCTGGTTGCGTTGAGCTCGCTCCGGATAGCCCCGACGCTCCTGTCGGTCCTGGCCGCCGTGGGCGTCGCCGCCGGGCTGGCCGGTTGCAGTTCCGGCGGCCCCCGGGCCGGGGCCCAGCTGTCGGTGTTCCACCTCCACCCGGGCGACTGCGTGCTGACCCCGACCGCGGTCAAGGCCGAGTTGAGCAGCCTCAAGGTGGTGTCCTGCCGGGAGCCCCACACCGAGGAGGTGTACGCGCTGGCCCAGGACAAGTCCGGTCAGACCTATCCCGGCACCACGGCCCTGCAGAAGTTCGCCGACGGGGCCTGCCTGCAGAGTTTCGCCGGCTATGTCGGCGACGACTACCGGGACTCCAGCCTGTTCTACACCTACCTGCTGCCGTCGGTCCGCAGCTGGGCGGCGGGCGACCACACTGTGGATTGCGTGGTCACCACCACCGGGCGGTCCCTGACCAGGTCCGTGAAGAACTCCCACATGTGAGGTGATGTGACGTGGGCAAGCCGGCCGTGCACATGGGTGCCCTTCTGAGTTGCAGCTTCGGCCTGGCCCCGGCCACGCTCAACGTCCTGCCGGTCCGCCGGGTCATGATCGAAGGGACCCCGGCGGCCACCATCGAGGACAGCGAGATCGTCAACGTCCCGACCTTCGGGATGTGCAGCAGCCTGGCCAACCCCGAGGTGGCGGCGGCCACCGCCGCCGCTCTGGGCGTGCTGACCCCGATGCCTTGCGTCCCCGTGCTCACCCCGTGGGTCCCCGGTTCGCCGACCACCCTGATCGGCGGGGCGCCGGCGCTGGTGTCGGGCAGCCAGTGCGTGTGCGGCTATGGGGGAGTGGTCCAGATCTCGTTCCCGGGCTCCACCCGGACCATGGAGTAGGGAAAACCGGAAAAATTCGTGAGAATCCCCTTTCCAGTGGGTATGTCGTAGGGTATTTTTTGGCCGTCAGGTGGTGCGGAGGGGCGTTACCAGCCTTGGAAGGGGCGGGAGAAGACCCGGGCCATCGGATAGCAATCCGAATGGAAGGAGAGTAATTCGTGCCTACCTACGCGGCACCGGGCGTATATGTCGAGGAGGTTCCTTCCGCACAGAAGAGCCTCAGTGCGGCCGCGACTGCGATCGCGGCCTTCGTCGGCTTCACCGAGCGGGCCCCTAGCGACGATCCGTCGGATCCCGACGGCCTGTCTCCCCGTCTGGTCACCAGCTGGACGCAGTTCGAGGAGCTGTACGGCGGCTTCAAGAACGGCTGCATGCTGCCCCTCTCGGTGTACGGGTTCTTCCAGAACGGGGGGACCACCGCCTATGTCGTCCGCATCCCCAACACCCAGCCGGCGGACGAACCGTCCCAGGTGGCCCTGCCCGCCGCCGACCGGGCGCTCGGGACCCCGGTGTCGGTGACCAGCATCGAGCCGGCCGCCAACATCACCATCGCCATCGATCCGGTTGACAGTGGCGATGACGAGAGCGACGGGCCGAACCCGTTCACCCTCACCGTGATGGAGGGCGGAAAGCCGGTCGAAGAGTTCAGCGACCTCACCCTGACCCCCGGTGACCGCAACGTCGAGAAGGTGGTCAACGCCACCTCCACCAAGGTCAAGGTCAAGGTGGAGCTCGACTCGAAGGTGGACCTGTCCTCCCTGATCGACGTCATGAAGCCGGGCCGCTACCCCCTGGTTCCCGCCGCGCCCGTGCCGGTACCGGTGAGCGGCAAGAAGTTCTCCGGCTCCGAGTCGGCCCGGACCGGCATCAATGGGCTGAGCCTGGCCGATGAAGTCACCATGGTCATGGTCCCCGACCTGATCACCGCCGCCACCAAGGACGACGGCAGCATCGACCTGAACATGTGGAAGGCCGTCCAGACGGCCATGATCGGCCACTGCGAGCTGCAGGGGAACCGGATGGCCATCCTGGACGCCCCTCCCGGCATGACGGTGCAGCAGATCAAGGAATGGCGCAGCGACGTGGCCATGTACGACTCCGCCTTCGCCGCCCTGTACTACCCGTGGATCAAGGTCGAGAACCCGGCCGGGACCAACGGCGACAGCGAGGTGTTCGTGCCGCCCTCGGGCCACATCGCCGGGGTGTGGTCCCGCACCGACGAGACCCGTGGGGTGTGGAAGGCCCCGGCCAACGACACCATCCGGGGGTGCCTGGACGTGGAGCGCGCCGTCACCAAGAACGAGCAGGCTCTGCTGAACCCCATCGGTGTCAACTGCATCCGGCCGTTCGGCACCCGCGGCATCCGCATCTGGGGGGCCCGCACCCTGTCGTCCGACAGCGACTGGCGTTACATCAACGTGCGGCGTCTGTTCAACATGGTGGAGACCACCATCCTGGACGGCACCCAGTACGCCGTGTTCGAGCCCAACGACATGACCCTCTGGGAGGGGATCAACCGCACCCTGACCGGCTTCCTGGACGGCCTGTGGCGCGACGGGGCCCTCTTCGGTGCCACCGCCCAGCAGGCCTTCTACGTGAAGTGCGATGCCGAGACCAACCCGCCGGCCTCCATCGACGAGGGCAGGCTGGTGGTCGAGGTGGGCCTGGCCCCGGTCAAGCCGGCCGAGTTCGTGATCTTCCGGGTCAGCCAGCAGAAGCAGGTCGCCGGCTGACCGCCGGTTCCATCGAGCGTCAATAGAGGAGTCGAACTATGAGCATCGTGTGGGACAGCATCCCGCTCACCGCCGCCTACTTCTACGTGGACATCCCGGGCTTCGACAAGTTCCCGGTGGGTTCGGTGGACGGGTTGCAGGTGGAGAACGAGGTGGCCAACTACACCCAGCAGTCCACCAAGGGCATGAGCAACCAGGTCGTCGGCCTGGGCCGGGTCAAGTACCCCGGTGAGCTCACCATCAAGCGGCTGGCCCCCCAGTCGGTCGACGACGACAAGATGTGGCAGTGGATGACCAAGATCCGGGAGGCCGGGTCGCTCTCGGCCGAGCGCAAGAGCGGCTCGGTGGTGATCTACGACGTGGGCGGCACGGAGATGTCCCGCTGGAACTTCCACAACGCCTGGCCGTCCAAGATCGTCCAGGACGGGCTGGATGCCACCAAGAACGAGTTCGTGCACGAGACCATCACCCTCCAGTACGACAAGTTGGAGCGCAAGAAGTAGTGGCGTTGCGGACCGAGTACGAGTTCATCCTGCCGCGGGGCTACCTGGACGAGACCGGCACCCTGCACAAGCGTGGCACCATGCGGCTGGCCACCGCCCGGGACGAGCTCGAGCCTCTGCGGGACCCGTTCATCTCGGGGCCCGACGACCCGCGCCTCACCATTCTGGTGCTGGCGCGGGTCGTGAGGACCCTCGGTACCGTCGAGCTGATCACCACCCATGAGATCGAGGGCCTCTTCGCCGCCGACCTGGCTTATCTCCAGGATTTCTACGGCGTGATCAACTTCGGCACCCCCGAGGAGATCGAGGCCCTGCTCGCCGCTCAGGACGAAGCGGCCAAGGGGCAGACGCCGGCCGGCCGGTCCGAGCAGACCACCGTTCCGGCCGCCCCCGCTCAGGGCCCGGCCCTGGGCGGCTCGCCGGCGCCGGAGTCCCGCCCCGCTGAAGTCCCGTCGCTCAGCCGGCGGGCTGCGATCCAAGAGGTGCCTAGCAGCGGGGCATGATCCAGTACCCGACCGAGTCGCTGTGGCAGGAGGTCATCTATCTGGCCTACCACCTGCACTGGCCGCTCGATGACCTGCTTGACCTGGAGCACCACGACCGGGCCCGGATGGTGAAGGGGGTGGCCTCGCTGAACGCACGAGCATGGGAGGAGGCCCGCCGGCCATGAGCGAAATGTCCAACCTGCTCAACGGACACCTGCCGGTCGAGGGTCGGTTCCTGTTCGAGGTGGACGGCGTGGCCATCGGGTCGTTCGGGGAGGTGTACGGCCTCGAGGTCCACGTGGGCGTCACCACCTATGCCGAAGGCGGGGAGAACGGGTTCGTGCACCAGCTGCCGGGGCGCATGACCTGGCCGAACATCATCCTGCGCCGGGGCGTGACCGACAGCGACGCCCTGTTCGAGTGGGTCAACCGGACCTCCGGCCAGGGTTTCACCGCCAACTCCAACAAGCTCACGCGCAGTACCGGCGCCATCACGGTGCTGGGCTCGGCCAAGGAGCGGCTGCGCAGCTGGGAGCTGCGGGATGTGTTCGCCGTCCGCTGGACCGGGCCCAACTTCAACGCCGAGAGCGGCCGGACTCTCAGCGAGGAGATCGAGTTGGCCCACCACGGCTTCACCTCCAAGACGTTCAAGGGTTGAGCGTGGACGCCGACCACACCGCGGCCCCGGCCGGATCGCTCGGGCTCAGCGCCCGGTGGACGCCGCCCACGGCCCGCCCCGGTTTCGCTTCCACCCGCAGGTTGGCGGTGTCCAGCCGGGACTTCTCCTCCGGGGTGGGTCGTTCCCTGGCCGGCCGCACGGCTCTGCGCCAGATGGCCCGGCCCCGCCCGGTGGCGGCCGCCCCCCGATCTCCCGCCGCCAGCGGCGGCGAACCGCCGGTAGAGCCGCCCCTGTCGCCGGCACTGACATTTCTGATGCGCTCGTGGGGCCGCTACGAGGCTCCCGACCCGAGTGCCGGGACGCTGAAGCCGGCCTGGCCGCCGCCCATGCTGCTGCGGACCCTTCCCACGTTGATCCAGAAGGTGCCCGCCTGGCAGGCCGCCCTCCAGCGTTCCGCCGTCCCGGCCCGGCGGGGGACCGCCGAGGCCCCGGTTCGCATCCCGCCGCGCGGGCTGCCCCGGGTCAGCAACCGGGGCGACCGCACCCGGGCGGGGGAGCACACCAGCCCGGCCGGAGGTTTCGCCCGGATCGCGCCCCGCCAGGTCACCATCCGCCAGACCGACGAGGTGGCCGCGGTGGGCCCGACGCTCACCAGCCGGGA
>DASSZD010000172.1:0-14759 GCA_035702985.1 Acidimicrobiales bacterium | reverse complement strand
TCAGAACCAAGGTCCTGTCACCCACAGCGACCACCTCCAGCACGGTCATGACGAACGGATTGCCTGGACCCCTGTGCACCAGGGGTCGGAAACGAAACACGGATTTCCGGAGAACCGCAGTCCTCACCCCTCCACCCGGCCATGAGACGGCCGAAACGCAACACCGAATCACGAGAATTGATGTGGCACGCTTGGTGCCATCTCTGTAGCCGCCCGCGACAGGAGGCGGACCGGGGACTAACTCGGTGACACCAGACTCGACCAGGAGCGAGCGGAAACGACTCCACGCCCTCCTAACTCGCTATGAGGACCCCGAAATGTGACATGTCTCTTCCGACAAACCCCAAGGTTTCTCAGCGCGGGCGTGCCCGTGGGTCAGGGTTCCAGCGCGATCTCTGCCTGGGCCTTGAGTTCCAGGAGCTTCTCGTTGAGCAACTGACCCCAGAGCTCGGCCGCTGCGGCGTCGACAGCGGGGCGTACATGGGCGTAGACGGTCATCGTCGTCGCCTCGGATGTGTGCCCGGCCCGGCCCATCACCGTCCGGGGATCGACGCCGGCGGCGAGGAGCTCGGTGATCATGGTGTGCCGGAGCCCGTGCAGGTCCACCTCTGGGCGGACGCCGGCCTTCCGCTTGAGCCGGCCGAACCGGCGGCTGGTCGACTGGGGACCCCAGGCCTCGCCGTCCAGAAGGTGGCGACGGCTCCCCTCCCCGCCGCTGAACACGAGGTCGTCGGGCGCCACACGCACATCCGCACCGGCGACTGCGGACATCCGCTCGTCGACCCGGCCCTTCAGCTCCTGAAGCTGGGCCAAAGTGATCCCGGACACCCCGATGATCCGGCTCTTGCCCGTCTTGGTGCTGGGCCTGACCTTGATGCCGTCGTCGCCGTAGGTGATGGTCCGGCTGATCGTGATCGTACGCCGGGCGAAATCGATGTCCCTCCACCGCAGAGCCAGTGTCTCTCCCCTGCGGCCTCCTCCCTCGGCCGCCACCCAGAGGAAGGCGAGGAAGTCCGGGTCGTGCCGCTCAGCCGCCAGGAGCAGCCTGGCTGTCTCCTCGACGGTCGGCGCCACCCGCTCCGACGGCGGCACTTCGGGCGGCGGGACCCGCATCACCGGGTTCGTCTCGACGTACTCCATCGCCGCCGCATAGGACATCACGGCCGAGAGCACGGTGCGGACCTTGCGCAGGGTGGCCGGGGCCAGACCCTTGCGCTCGCCCAGGTCACGCAGGAAGGCAGCGAGGAGCCGAGGGCGTAGCTCGGTGACCCTGCGGGACCCGAGGATGGGCAGGATGTGGTTCTCCAGGTTGTCCCGGTAGTTGGCCCGGGTCGTCGCGGCCAGCCTGGGGTTGCTGGCCCACCACTCCTCGACCAGCTCGGCCAGGGTCACCGAGGCCGTGGCTTTGCGCTCGGCGTCGAGGCGCAGCCGCCGCTCCAGCGCCACCGCCTCACGTTCGGTCCGGGCCGATCCGGACAGCTGGAGCCGACGGCCCGTCAGGGGGTCACGACCGGCCTGGACGACCACCCGCCATCGGTCCCCCCGCTTCTGGATCACGTCCACCTCCTGCTGACAACTGCTGACAGCAGCAACCCTGCTGACGGAATTGCTGACAGCAAGGCTAGCTGGGCGGTGTGACGAACTCGGGATATGCCCTGTGACCAGGACTTCTGCTGAGCAGCCCCAACGGGATTCGAACCCGTGTCTCCACCTTGAGAGGGTGGTGTCCTAGGCCACTAGACGATGGGGCCAAGTGGCGGAGGCGTCACTATAGCCGTTACCGCCCCATCCGGACCCGGCAGGCCCGGACCCGACACGCCGCACCCGCGCGCCGCCCCAGCCCGCCCGCAGCGGGCTCCCGCAGCAGGCCACCACCGGCACGCCCACCACTACCGGCACGCCCACCACCCCGGCACGCCGATCAGCCCGGCTGCCAACCAGCCCCCCACCCAGCCCGATCAGCCCCGGCTGCCAACCAGCCCCCCACCCAGCCCGGTCGGAACAGCACCCGGCCCCCGGACCGGCGCCGCCCGCGCTCTGCCGGCCGCCACCACCGCCCGGTTTCCCCAGAGCCCGGAACGGAAAGGCTTGTCCTTGTCGAATCCACGCGACGAGCGAGAGGAGATGAGCGTGAGCGCAGCGGACAAGTTCAATAACAAGGTGCAGGAGACCGAAGGAAAGGTCAAGGAGGAAGCAGGCAAGGCCCTCGACGACCCGTACCTGGAAGGTGAGGGCAAAGGCGACCAGGTGTCCGGCAACCTGAAGCAGGCCGGGGAGAAGGTGAAGGACGCCTTCAGCTGATCGAGCCGGCCCGCCGGCGGCGCCCCGGGACTCGGCGAGGTGGAGACCCGCTGAAGTGGACTGAGTGAAGCGAAGTGAGGTCCAAGCCGAGCCCCCGGGGCCGCCGGCCCGAACAGTCCGCCGGATTGGGCGGTTTGGCAGATTTCTCCGGCGGGATATATTTAGGGGTATCCTGGACGAGACCCGGGGTGGTAGACGGAGGGGTAGGCGGTGGCCGGTATCGACGGGTATGACTGGTCGGTCTTCGGTGGGAACCCGGCTCCTGGGGATCCCGATACGGTGCGGTCGATCGGGAGCAGGTTGCGGGACCTGGCCGACAGCGTGGAGGCCCAGAACCGGTTGTTGCGCTCGGTGGGCGGCGACAGCGAGTCGGTATGGGTGGGCCCGGCAGCCAACGCGTTCCGCCCCCACCTGCACAAGCTTCCCGGTCAGCTCGACAAGCTGACGACGTCGTACCGGGACGCCGCCGATGCGCTGGACGGTTACTGGCCCCGCCTGCAGGCGGCGCAGCAGCTGGCCGTCCAGGCGTGGCACCGCGCCCAGGCCGCCCAGACCCAGATCCACTCCGCCCAGGCGCGGGTGGCTTCGACCTCCCAGGCTGCGGGCGCCGCCGCCGACGCCTACAACAAGGCCGTGACCACCGCCGCGGCCGCTCCCCCCGATCCCACGGGCAGCACCGCCGCCCACGTGTCGTCGCTCCAGTCGGCGTACCAGGCGGCGTCCAATCAGCTGTCGTCGGCCCACGCCGCCCTGGCTGCCGGGAACGCCGCTCTCCAGGCCGCCCACTCCATGGCCGAGTCGGCCCGCACGCAGGCCCGGACCTCGGCCCGCCAGGCGGCAGCCGTTCTGCACCAGGCCGGCAACGCCGGCATCCACAACCCCCACCACTCGTGGTTCTCCTCGATTGTCGACGGGGTGGAGAGCGTGGTCGGCGATGTCACCCACTTCGCCGAGCATCACTGGCAGGAGTTTGTTCCGGGGGTGGCCCTGGCCATCGATGCGGGCAAGTGGCTGTCCCACAACTGGGTGCAGGTCCTCAAGGACACGTCGGCGGTGCTGGGAGGGATCGCCACCGTCGCCGGTTTCGTGGCGCTGATCCCGGGGATCGGGGAGGTGGCCTTGCCGGTGGCCCTGATCGCCTCGCTGGCCGCCACGGCCGACGACGCCGCGCTGGCCGCCACCGGTAACGGCAAGTGGCAGAACGTGATCCTCGACGGCGTGGGCGACCTGGGCTTCGGCGCCGGAGAGGGGCTCGGCTTCCTCGCCCGGGGCATGAACCGGGCCGAGCAACTGAGCGCCCGAGTGGCCGAACTGGGGTCCCGGGAGGCCGATCTGGCCGGCCGGGTCGGGCCGCTGGAGCAAGGGGCGTCGCGCTGGGCGGCGATGGGCGAGCGGCAGGTGATCCAGGTGGGCAGGGACGGCGGCGCGGAAGTCACCAAGGCGTCCGATCTGGCCGCCCAGGCCCGGGCCGACGCCCAGGCGTCCCGCACCGAGCTCCAGGGGGTCCGGTCCGAGCTGGGACAGAGCCAGAGCGAACTGGCCGGCCTGCCGGGCGCCGGCGGCCGGAACCCGTTCACCTATTCGCTGCGTACCCTCAGTCCCAGCGAGGAGGCCGGCACCATCAGCAAGGTCCGGTCGTTCCTGCGCAATCCGGCCGAGTACTCGAACTCCGTTCTGCACCCGTCCAACGCCCTGACCGGGGAGTCGTCCCAGGGCGCCATGAGGCTCATCAGGACCGAGGGTCACGAGATGTGGAGCGGGGCGGGCCGCATTCCATACCGGGTTGCGGTGGGCGTCGGCGTCGGCGGAACCGGGCTCGGAGCCCAGCTGGATTACGGAGCATGGCACGACGCCCTGGGCGGCAAGGGGTGACCCCCGGCGAGGCATCGTCGCCACTTCTAGCCCCCCCGCAGGCCACGCCACAGCAGGCCCCGCAGGCCACGCCACAGCAGGCCCCGCAGGCCACGCCACAGCAGGCCCCGGAGGCCACGCCGCAGCAGGCCCCGGAGGCCACGCCACAGCAGGCCACAACCCCGCCCGCCACGCCCTCCGAGGCCGCCCACCCCGGGGCCAGACCCCCGGAGGCCTTCCCCCCGGCGGCGGTGGGCGGGGTGTCGATCGTGGTCCCCTCGGACTGGCGGGTGCTGGTGCCGCCCGGACCGGCCCAGGCAGGCGGAGCGGGAGAGGACATCCCCGAGGAGGTGACCGCCGTCCTGCAGGAGATCCGGACCCGGGCCGCCGCCGAAAACGTGGTGTTCTGTGCCTTCGGAGCGCTGACGTCGGCCGCCCCCGGCACCGGTGCCGCGGTGGTCCTGGCCATCCGTGACGAGGTGGCCCCGGGTCGCCTGCGGGCGATGGCCACGCAGATGTCGGCCGGCGACCCCGGCTGCGACCCCCACCAGGAGGTGTGCCGCCTGCCGCTGGCCGGCCCGGTGGCCCGGCTGTCGTGGACACCGGCGGTCGGTCCGGCCCGGCGGAGGGTCGCCTGCGCGGAGTACTACCTGCCGTTCCCCGACGACGACCGGGTGGCGGTGGCGGCGTGCGCCGCCGTCGGGGCCTCCCCCTCCCCGCACATATTCGACTGCCTGGACACGCTGGCTGGCACACTGTGCTTCGTGAACGACGGACCGCACTCCCCCGGAATCGACCGGTTTTGAACGGCAGCGAACAACCCGAGGGGATGGAGCTGGCCCCCCATCTCGATCCGTCGCCGGCCTACCTGGTCCACTGGGACCGCGACTGGTGCCGCATGGACCTGCAGGCCCTCCACTCCATGACGTCCGACGAGATAGAGCAGCGGATCGACCGCTACGAAGCCCACGTCCGCCTGACCCTGGACGGGCGCGGGCCGGGTTTCGTCGACTCCGAAGGCGGGTGGCGACCGGTGCCGGCGGAGACCGCCCGGTTGGCGACGCTCAGCTTCGAGGGGCCCTCACACGGCACGCCCGGCGCGACCTGGTCCGAGCAGATGAGATGCCTGCTGTTCCTCGACCGGGATGGTCGGGTTCTGCTGGTGGTCCCCTACTACGGATGGAACGTCAACGACCTGGAACGATGGGCCGGCGCCGCCGGCTGGGACACCGAGATAGGCGGGGTGGCCAGCACCATGCGGGCCGACGAGGCAGCCCGGGAGCGGGCGTTCCCGAACTTCAAGACGGCTCCCAAGGTGCCCGTCGGCGCGCCGTACTTCGTGCCCGAACCGGCCGGTGACCGGCTGCGGAGGAAGCTCCACCTGTTCCGGCGTTGAGCGGGCCGTACCCTCCCCCATGCCGCCGTGCCCCCGGAAATGCCGGGCCTCTGGAAATACAGAGCCCCAGGTCAATGACCTGGGGCTCTGCTCTGCGTTTACTGCTCGGGGGGGAGGACTCGAACCCCCAATAACAGGGCCAGAACCTGTCGTGTTGCCGATTACACCACCCCCGAAGGGCGTCCGGACACTCTAGCTGCTGGCGGCGCCGCTCTGCAGCCGCTCCCGGGCGGCTCTTATACGCGACAACGTCCGGTCCCGGCCCAACAGCTCCAGCGACTCCCACAACGGCGGCCCCACCGAACGACCGGTGACGGCCAGGCGGATAGGGGCCTGGGCCTTGCCCAGTTGCTCCACCCCGGCGTCCGCCCCGGCGGCCACGGTGGCCTCGTGGATGCTGGCGGCCACCCAGTCGGCTTCGCCGTAGCGCTTCTCGGCGGCGGCCAGGATCTCGGCGAACGCCGGGCTCTTGCGGATGCCCTTGTCCCATTCGGCCGGGTCGATGACCGGCGCCGGGCGGTACAGGAAGTCGGTCATGGTGTAGACCTCGGCCAGGGTGCGGGCCCGTTCCTGCACCAGCGCCGCAATGGGGGCCCAGCGGTCCGCCAGCCAGGCCTGGGACCGGTGCACCAGCTCGGCGGGAGGCAGGGCCCGCAGGTACTCGGCGTTGATGGACTGCAGCTTCACGTCGTCGAAGATGGCCCCGGCGCTCTTGACGTCCTCCAGCCGGAACTCGGCCACCATCTCCTCCAGGGTCAGGATCTCCCGGTCCCCGCCCGGCGACCAGCCCAGCAGGGCCAGGTAGTTGCGCATGGCCTCCGGCAGGTAGCCGTCGTCGCGGTAGTCCTCGACCGACGCCCGGTCCCGCCGTTTGGACAGCTTCTTCTTGGACTTGTTGAAGATGAGCGGGAGGTGGGCGAACACCGGCGGCGGCCCGTACCCGAGGGCGTCCCACACCAGGAGGTACTTGGTGGTGTTCGAGACGTGGTCCTCGCCCCGGATGACGTGGGTGATGCGCATGTCGTGGTCGTCCACCACGTTGGCCATGATGAAAAAGGGGTCGCCGTTCGACTTGCGCACCCCGAAGTCCTCGACCGCCTTGTTCTCCACGTCCACGCTGCCGCGGATCACGTCGTCAAAGCGGGTGCGCCCCTCCCGGGGGGTCCGGAACCTCAGCATCCGGTCCGGACCCGGGCCCAGGCCCCGGTCCCGGCAGAAACCGTCGTAGCCGGGCGGGCCTCCCCGCTCCCGGGCCCGCTGGTCGATCTGCTCCCTGGTGCAGTCGCACCAGTACACCGCACCGGCTTCGATCAGCCTGTCGATGGCCGCCGTGTAGAGGTCTCCCCGCTCCGACTGGAAGAACGGCCCCTCGTCCCAGTCGAGCCCCAGCCACTGGAGCGCCCTTTTTATCCCTTCGGTGTACTCGGGACGGTTGCGGGCGGCGTCGGTGTCCTCGACGCGCAGCACGAACGTGCCCCCGTGCTGGCGGGCGTACAGCCAGTTGAACAGCGCGGTGCGCCCCGTCCCCAGATGGAAGTACCCGGTCGGGGACGGGGCGATACGAACTCGCGGCTTGTTGGTCACCCGCTCAAGGTAGCGGGGGGCGGGGATCAGCTGGCCAGCAGGTCGTGGGCGTCGCCGCCCACCAGGTGCCGGCGCAGCTTGCCTATGGCATCGCGCTCGATGCGGCGCACCCGCTCGGCGGTGAGCTGCAGGGCCTGGCCCACCTCGCCCTGGGTGCGGGGCTCGCCCCGGTCCAGGCCGTAGCGCAGGCGCAGGACCTGGCGCTCCTCGTCGGACAGCCGGGTCAGGAAGCGGGCCACCTCGTCCGGCAGCATGCTGCTGGCCACCGCCTCGAAGGGGGATTCGGCCGCCCGGTTGACCACCAGGTCGCCCAGGCTGGTGTCGCCGTCCTCGCCCACGGCCACGTCCAGGCTCATCGGGTCGCTGTCGTAGCGGAACAGTTCGGCGATGCCGGCCTCGGTGGTACCCATGGCCTCGGCCAGCTCGCCCAGGGTGGCCGGGCGGCCCAGCTTGACCTCCATCTCACCCTGGAGCCGGCGGGCCCGGCGGATCTCGTCGCCCACGTGGGCCGGCACCCGCACGGTGTGGGCGGTGTTCTCCACCGCCCGCCCGATGGCCTGGCGGATCCACCAGGTGGCGTAGGTGGAGAACTTGAAGCCCTTGCGCCAGTCGAACTTCTCCACGGCGTGGATCAGACCCAGGTTCCCCTCCTGGATGAGATCCCCGAGCGGCAGGCCGGACCACTGGTACTTCCTGGCCACGGACACCACCAGCCGCAGGTTGGCGTTGATGAACTGGGTGGTCGCCTCTTCGGCCGCCGCCACCTGCTTGCGCAGGCGTCGCCGCTCGGCGCTGGACAGCTTGGCGCCGCTCTCCAGGCTGGCTCGAGCCGCCTGGCCCTCCTGGATGATCTGGCCCAGGCGCATCTCGTCGGCCTTCGTGAGCAGCGGGAAGCTGCCCGCCTCGTCGAGGTACAGGCCCAGGAGATCGGGGGTGTAAGAGGAGTTCTGGTTCATTGCACTGAGAAGTAACCCCCGCAGGAGCGGCATTATGCCGGAAAAAGCTTCCGGATGAATGTGACAATGGACACATACCCTGGACCGGGAGGCTGTCACCCGTCGGGACGGGTAGCTTCCACCCCAGGGAGGAGTCCTATCTATGAATGACCAGAACCGAGAGCCCTCAAACCCCCTCGATACGGGATTGACCGCTTTACCCGATTCGGAGATCGTCCGCCGCATCGACGACCTGGTGGAGGAGGAGCACCGGCTGGAGCGCAGCCACGCCTCCGAGGAGGGTCTGAGCGAGGAGCAGGCCCACAGGCTGCGCCACCTGGAGGAGCAGCTGGACCAGGCGTGGGACCTGCTGCGCCAGCGGCGGGCCCGCCGCCACGCCGGGCTGGACCCGTCCGACGCCCGGCCCCGCGATCCGGAGGTCGTCGAGCACTACCAGCAGTAGGCGCCCCGGCCACCGCCGACCGGGCGGATCACGGACCGGCCAGCAGGCCGGCCCGGTGCTCGGGGGCGGCCACCGCTATGAGCCGTTCGGCCCGCTCGTTGTCCCCGCAGCCCCGCAGGTCGGCGACGCCGTGCTCGGTGACCACCACGTCGACGTCGAAGCGGGGGGTGGACACCACCTCCGGGGCGGCCACGATGTTGGACCGGCCGGCCGAGGCGGCAACCAGGGCCACGATCGACAGGCCGCCGGGTGAGCGGGACGCCCCGGCGGCGAAGTCGGGGTGGCCGCCGGGGCCGGCCACGGTGCGCCCGCCCACCCGCTCCACGTTGACCGCCCCGTCCAGGCCGACCTGGATGGCGGTGTTGATGGCCACGAAGCACGGATCGGCCGATATGGCGGTCAGGTCGTGGGTGTGATCCAGCTCCCGCAGCCTCAGCCGGCCGCGGGCGACCAGCTCCTGCAGCCCCGGACCGCCCCACAGGTAGGCGGCCTCGGCCGCCCCGATCAGCAGGCCCCGGTCCACCAGTTCGACCAGTTCGTCGGTGACCAGCCCGGAACGGACCCGCACCGGGCGGTGGAGGGCGGCCACCACGGCGGCGCCGATGGATCCGGGACCCCACTGGATGGTGGCCCGGGCCGGGATGAGGTCGGCGACCATCCGGCCGATGGCCCGGTGCTCCTCCCCCGTCCGGTTGACCGGCGGGGGGTCAGGCGGCTCGCCCCGGTCGTACACCCCGAGCACCCGGCACTCCGGCAGCACGTGCCGGCCGGGCGGCGGAGGCCCGGGCCACCGTTCGATCACCACCCCGGCCGCCGCCCGGGCGGCGCTCAGGGCCCACCCGGGGCTGCCGGCCAGGCGCCACCGGCCGGTCGCCGGCTCCTCGTACCCTCCCACCACCGCCACCGCCGGGCGGAGCCGGCCGGCCACCAGCCGGGGTATGGCCGACAGCCGGGCGGCCACCGGTCGCACCCGCCCCGACGCCACAGCCCGCCTGGTGCCGGCGCCGACCATGAGGGTGGTCACCGATCCGGCCCGGTCCGCCTCGAGCCACCCCGGGTCGCGTACCACCCAGCCCAGCAGGACGTCGGGACCGCTCCCGATCCCGGCCATGGCCGCGATGGTCTCCGGTTCGGGGAGCGGGCCGTCCGGCCCGTCGGCCAGGGCGATCAGCGGGCGGGGCGGGGCGGCCACTCAGAAGGGCCCGCTGAGCTCTCCGAGGGCCTCCGTCAGGCGCAGGTTCTCCCCGTAGTCCACCGGGCAGGCGATCACCGAGACCCCGTCGTAGGCCAGGGCCTCCTCCAGCGCCGGGCGCAGCTCGGGCGCCGAGCGGACCTGGAAGCCCCGGGCGCCGAAGCTCTCGGCGTAGCGCACGAAGTCGGGATTGGAGAAGCGGACCGCCACCTCCCGGCCCATCTCCATCTGCATCTTCCACCCGATCAGGCCGTAGGCGTCGTCCTGCCACACCAGGACGGTCAGCGGGACCCGCTCCCTGATGGCCGTCTCGATCTCCTGGGAGTTCATGAGGAACGCCCCGTCCCCCACCGCGGCCAGGACCCGGCGGTCGGGGTGGGCCAGCCTGGCCCCGATGGCGCCGGGCAGGGCGAAGGCCATGGTCGACAGGCCGTTGGAGACCAGGCAGGTGTTCGGCTCGTAGGTCGGGTAGAGCCGGGCCATCCACATCTTGACCGCGCCGGTGTCGGCCAGCACGATGTCCTGCCGGCGTAGCGCCGCCCGGGTGTCGGCCACGATCCGCTGCGGTTTGACCGGGAAGCTGTCGTCGGCGGCGCCCCGCTCCAGTTCCCCGCTGATCAGCGTCCTGATCCGCTCCCCCAGGTTCCCGGCGTGGAAGCGCTTCGAGGTGGCCGCGACCAGGGCGTCCAGGCTGCTGCCGAGGTCGGCCTGCACCCCCACTTCCACGTCGTAGTGGTCATCGACCTCGGCCGGGAACCGGCTGAGGTGGATGATCCGCTTGTCCGCCTTCGGGTTTATACGGACCGGGTCGAACTCCTGGAGCTCGTAGCCCACCGCGATGATGACATCAGCGGCGTCAAATCCGAAGTTGGCGTAGTCGTGGCGCATGAAGCCGACCGCCCCCAGGGCGTTGGGATGGTCGTCGGGGAACACCCCTTTGCCGTGGAAGGTGGTGGCCACCGGCAGGCCCATCTCGGTGGAGAAACGCATCAGCGCGTCCGCCGCCCCGGCCCGGGCGGCACCGTGGCCGGCCAGGACCACCGGGTGGGCGGCGGCGTCGAGCACGTCGGCGGCCCGGCGGATCTGAGCTGCGGAGGGCTCGTCGGGTCGGGGCACGTTGAGGCGCAGCGGGGCCAGGCCGTCCGGGGCCGGGGCGCCCTCCACGTCCTCGGGGATGGCCAGGTACACCGCCCCGGGCCGCTCGGTCTGGGCCAGCTTGAACGCCTTGCGGGTCATCTCGGGCACGGCGGCGGGGGCCGGCACCATCTCCGCCCACTTGGTTACCGGGGCGAACATCGACACCAGGTCCACCCCTTGGTGGGATTCCTTGTAGATGCGGTCCAGGCCGACCTGGGCGGATATGGCCACCAGCGGGGTGCTGTTGGTGGTGGCGTCGGCGACGCCGAGCAGCAGGTTGATGGCCCCGGGGCCGAGGGTGGCCGAGCACACCCCGGCCCGCCCGGTGAGCCGGCCGTAGATCTCGGCCATGAACGACGCGGCCTGCTCGTGCCGGGTGAGCACGTAGCGGATGGAGGACCGGGTCAGGGCCTCGGTGAAGCGGATGTTCTCCTCACCGGGGATACCGAAGACGACCTGCACCCCCTCCTGCTCCAGGCAGCGGACCAGCAGCTCCGCCGCCGTCCCGGAGCCGGTCATCCTGCCCGGCCGGCGGCCGGGGTGAAGACGGGCACGGCCTCGCCTCCCTCGGCCCGCTCGAACAGCATCCTCAGCGGCTGGCCCTCGGTCAGCGCGGCCGGGTCGGCGTCGACGAGCTTGGACCACCACCACGGCCCCTCGTCGAACTCGACGATGGCCGGGACGGCGGCGGGACCGGGGGGCCGGTCGTCACGGGGACGCTCGGGCACCACCACCCAGCTGACCAGGCGGACCCCGCCGCCGGCCGGAACGTCGTCGAAGCCGGTGGAGCCGCACTCCGTGCACGACACCGCCTGCGGGCGGTTGTAGTGGCCGGACGGCCGGCAGCGCCGGAGCAGGAACACCCCCCTGGCCGTCCCGTCGAAGAACGTCCCCGTGGCCGTGTTGCGGGCGACCGGTCCGACCGTCACGGGGCCGCCGATCCGAGCACCACGGTGGAGTGGTGGTCGAGGATGCCGCCGTTGCCGCTCACCAGGGCGATGTCGTGGGGGTGGACCTGGCGGTCCCCGCCGTCGCCGCGGATCTGGATGACGGCCTCCGACAACGGGGTCATGCCCCACATGTAGTACGCCGACAGCTGACCGCCGCCGGTGTTGAGCTTGACGCCACCGTCGGGACCGATGGCCCCGCTGGACACAAAGGGGCCGCCCTCCCCCTTGGCGCAGAACCCGTAGTCCTCCAGGGTCACCAGCACCGTGAACGTGTAGCAGTCGTACAGCTCCGCGACCTGCACGTCGGCAAGCTTCAGCCCGGCCATGGCCAGGGCGTCCGGTCCGGACCGGGCCGCCCCGGTTACCAGCCCGAAGTCCGGGTCGCGGTCCATCAGCCGGCCCGGGTGGCTCTGGGCCCAGCCGAGGACGTGCACCGGCGGCCGGGCCAGGGACGCGGCCCGCTCGGCGGTGGTGACGATCACCGCCACCCCGCCGTTGGACACCAGGCAGCAGTCCAGCTTGCGGAACGGGTCGGCTATCCACCGGGAGGCGTGGTGGTCCTCCACCGTGATGGGTTGGCGCATCTGCGCCAGGGGGTTGCGGGCCGCCCAGGCCCGCTGGGCCACGGCTATGGCCGCGAAGTCCTCGGTGGTGGTCCCGTAGCGCAGCATGTGCCGGCGGGCCGCCAGGGCGTACATGGTGTTGGCGCCGGTCACCCCGGTGGCGGCCAGCAGGCCACCCCAGCCGGCCGGCGGCGGCAGCTTGGCTGCTGCCCGGTCCGGCCGGCGGCCCCCGCTGTACACGTCGCCTGCTGATCGCCCGGGGCGCAGCGGGGCGTCGGCGAACACGCAGGCCACCACCTCGGCCATTCCCGCCTGCACGGCCATGGAGGCGAACTGCACCATGGCCCCGGCGGTCGCCCCGAAGGCCTGCATCTCCGACAGGAGCCGCAGGTCCGTCAGGCCGAGATCGCGTTGCAGTCCCAGGCCCACCCCGCCGCTGGTCCCGCTCGAGGTGAGCAGGCCGTCGATCTCCGACACCGCCAGCCCGGCGTCCGCGGCGGCCAGGCGGACGGCTTCGGCGGCGAAGCCGGCGGGGTGGCGCCCGTAGATGGGTCCCATCTCCGTGAGGCCCAGCCCGCAGATGACGGGCCGTCTCCGATCGCTGGTCCCGACCACGGTCGGGCAGGCTATACCAACCGCCCGGACGGCCCTGTTACGGCGAGGGGGTGGCCAGCGTGAGCAGGAAGTCCCCGCCCCGGTCGGTCCAGCCGGCCCGACGTTCGAGGCCGGCCGCCTCCAGTTCCGTCCCCACCGCGTCGGGGTCGAACTTGGTCGATATCTCGGTCAGGAGCTCCTCGCCGGCTTCGAGCACCACCTGCAGGTCCAGTGCCGGTACGGTCACCTTCTGGCTGCTCTCCGACCGGAGGCGCATCTCCATCCACGAGCCGTCCCGGTTCCACACCGCCCGGTGGGTGAAGCCGCCGGGGTCGAAATCGGCGCCCAACTCCCGGTTCATCACCGACAGCACGTTGAGATTGAACCGGGCGGTGACCCCGCTGGCGTCGTCGTAGGCGGCCACCAGGCGGGCGGGATCCTTCTGCAGGTCGGTGCCGAGCAGGAAGCTGTCACCCGGGCCCATGGCCCGGCGGAAGCGGGCCAGCAGATCCGACCGTTCCCCGGGCGGGAAGTTGCCGATGGTGCTGCCCAGGAAGGCCCACAGCCGGCGCCCCGGCCCGGCCAGGCGGTCCAGGTCCCGGCGCAGGTCCCCGACGACGGCGTGGACGTCGACGTCGTAGCGCTCTGCCAGCTCCCCGGCGGCCTGGCGCAGGATCTCCTCGCTGATGTCCAGCAGGACGATGGTGCGCAGCCGTCCCGATCGGGCCATGGCGTCGAGGATCAGGCGGGTCTTGTCCGACGTGCCGGATCCGATCTCCACCAGGGTGTCGGCGTCCGAGGCCGCCACCATGTCGCCGGCGTGGGTGTCCAGGATGGACCTCTCCGCCCGGGTCAGGTAGTACTCCGGCAGGCGGGTTATCTCGTCGAAGAGCCGGCTGCCGGTCTCGTCGTAGAACCACACCGGGGGGATCCACCTGGGCCGGGCGGTCAGGCCGGAGCGCACGTCGTCCTCCATGGCCCGGCGGCGGTCCTCCGGACGGACGAGCACTTCAACATTGAGGGTTCGGGTCATGGTGCTCCTGTGGATCGGGGGGTCGGTTCAGGCGTCCCTGGCCAGGCGCACCCCGGTGAACGGCCAGCGGGCGGCGGGGGGGAAGAAGTTGCGGTACGTGCCCCTGGCGTGGCCGTCGGGCGTGACACAGGATCCGCCCCGCAGGACCTGCTGGCCGACCATGAACTTGCCGTTGTACTCCCCCACCGCCCCCGCCGCCGGGCGGAAGCCCGGGTAGGGCAGGTAGGCGGAGGAGGTCCAGGCCCAGGCCTGGCCGAACATGGCCGGGCCGGCCTGGGCGGCCGGGTGGGCCCGCTCGGGGCTGGTCAGCTGCCCTTCCACCGGCCAGCCGGCGGCCGCCGCTTCCCACTCGAACTCGGTCGGCAGCCGGCAGCCGGCCCAGGTGGCGAAGGCGTCGGCCTCGTAGTAGCTCACGTGGCAGACCGGTTCGTCCGGATGGACCGGCCGGCGGCCGTTGAGGGTGAACACGCTCCAGCCGTCCGGCCCCCGGTCCCAGTACAGGGGGGCGTCCCATCCGCCGCCCTGCACCGCCGCCCAGCCGTCCGACAGCCAGAGCCCGGCGCTGCGGTAGCCACCGTCGTCCATGAAGCGCAGCCACTCCCCGCACGTGACCAGCCGGTCGGCCACGGTGAACGGCTGGAGCAGGACCTGGTGGGCCGGCCCCTCGTTGTCGAAGGCGAACCCCGGCCCCTGGTGCCCCACCTCGACCACACCGCCGTCATGAGCGATCCATCCCGGCGGGCCGTGCTCGGCCCGGGTA
>DASSZD010000151.1:0-2110 GCA_035702985.1 Acidimicrobiales bacterium | reverse complement strand
GTGGAGCGGCCCTGGGCGGCCAGGACCAGGAGGGCGGCGGCGGCCATGACCCCGATCACCCCGGCGGCCAGGTGGGCGTGCGGGCCGGCATGGAAGCCGACCAGGGTTCCCAGTACCACCAGGCCCAAGAGGACTCCTGCGACCACCCACACGGGCAGCTCCTCTCCCACTCCCCGATCAAGATGCTCGCCCCGGGACGCCCCGGCCGGTAGGTGCTTTGGTCCCGAACCGGGACCGAATCCCGGCTACCGGAGGCGCCGGGGAGGTGGCAGATCCCGTCCCACTAGCCTCGATCCATGGGCTACATCGTTGGGCGAGGGCTGGCCGACATCACCGGCGAGGCGGCCGACTGCGGGATGCTCGGCTACGGCAAGGCCCGCCAGCGCACCACCGGCCTGCACACCCGGCTGCGGTCCCGGGCCTTCCTCATCCGGGACGAGTCGTCGGGCGAGCTGGTCCTGCTGTCGGTCAACGACCTGCCCATGATCTTCGATTCGGTGAGGAGGGAGGTGCTGCGGCGGCTGCAGGCCGCCCACGGCGAGGCTTTCACGGAGCGGAACGTGCTCCTGACCGCCACCCACACCCACTGCGGGCCGGGCGGCTACTCCTATCACCGGCTGTACAACTCCAACACCGGGGGGTTCCGCCCGCTGACCTTCTCGGCCATCGTGGACGGGATGGTCGAAGCGGCCGGTCACGCCGTGGCCGACGCCACGCCCTCGGACCTGGTCCTGGGCCACGCCGAGCTCCACGACGCCAGCGTCAACCGGTCCCGGGCGGCGTTCGACCGCAACCCGGCCGAGGATCGGGCCGCCTTTCCCGGCGCCATCGACCCGCAGTCCACCGTGCTCGGAGTCGAGCGGCAGGGCCGGCTGGTAGGTGCCGTCAACTGGTTCGCCACCCACGGCACCAGCATGACCAACCGGAACCGCCTGATCAGCTCCGACAACAAGGGGTACGCGGCGTACCACTGGGAACGGGTCGAGCGGGGGGTGGACTACCTCGGCGACGGCCAGCCGGAGTTCATCAGCGCCTTCGCCCAGACCAACGCCGGTGACATGTCCCCGAACCTGGATCAACGGCCGGGCACCGGGCCCACCGGCGACGAGTTCGCCAACACCCGCATCATCGGGGAGCGCCAGTGGGGCGCCGCCGCGTCGGCCCTGCGGGGGTCGCCCCGCCGGGTGGACGGACCGGTCGACTCCCGCCTGACCTACATAGACCTGTCCGGGACCGAGGTGGGGCCGGAGTTCACCCCGGACGGCCGGCCGCACCGCACCGGCCCGGCGTTCGGCGGGGCCGGGGCCCTGGCCGGAACGGCGGAGGGTCCGGCCTTCCGGCTGTTCCGCCAGGGTTCCAACCCGGTGTGGGACGCCCTGTCCCGCCAGGTGTACCGGCTGTCCCCGGCGCTGGCCGACAGCCAGGCGCCCAAGGGGTTGGTGGTGCCGGGCAGCCTCATCAACCGGCTGGTACCGCTGGCCCAGGAGCGGGTGCCGGTGCAGCTTCTGCGCATCGGGCCGCTCTACCTGATCGGGATCCCGGGGGAGGTGACCATCGTGGCCGGTCTGCGCCTGCGCCGGGCGGTGGCCGGCATCGTCGGGGCCGCCGTCCGGGACGTGCTGGTGGTCGGCTACAGCAACGCCTACATCCACTACGTCACCACCCCCGAGGAGTACCAGGCCCAGCGCTACGAGGGCGGCAGCACCATGTTCGGCCGGTGGGAGCTGGGCGCGTTCCTGCAGGCCGCCTCCGCGCTCGCCGAGGCCATGCGCGACGGGAAGCCGGCCCCCCTCGGCGAGGCGCCTCCGGAGGTGTCCCGGCCGCGCCCGTCACGGGCCCGGCTCCTGCCCGATCAGGCACCGGAGGGGATGTCCGTGGGGGATGTGGTGGTGGAGCCCCGTCCCGTTTACCACCCCGGCGACCGGGTGCGGGCCGTCTTCGTCGGCGCCTACCCCAACAACAGGCTCCGGCGGGGGGACACCTACCTGACGGTGGACCGCCAGGAAGGCCAGGTCTGGGCCCGGGTGGCGGACGACGGCGACTGGGCCACCAGGTTCCACTGGTCCCGGCGTGGCCGGTCCGTGTCGGAGATCACCATCACGTGGGACAT
>DASSZD010000150.1:0-7875 GCA_035702985.1 Acidimicrobiales bacterium | reverse complement strand
GGCCGAGCGGATGCAGGCCGGTCTGGTGGAGGAGACCCGGGTCCCCCGCAACCCCCTCGACGTGCTGGCCCAGCAGGTAGTGGCCACCGTGGCCGCCGCCGAGGGGCCGGTCCCGGTGGGGCGGCTGGCCGCCCTGGTGCGGCGGGCCTACCCGTACGCCGACCTGCCCGACGAGGCGTTCCACGGCGTGCTGGACATGCTGGCCGGCCGGTACCCGAGCGACGAGTACGCCGATCTGCGCCCCCGGCTGGTGTGGGACCGGGTGGGCGGGACGGTCGAGGCCCGGCCCGGGGCCCGCATGCTGGCGGTGACGTCCGGCGGCACCATCCCCGACCGGGGCCTGTACGGGGTGTTCACCCCCGAGGGCGGCCGGGTCGGCGAGCTGGACGAGGAGATGGTCTACGAGTCCCGGGTCGGCGAGACGTTCCTGCTGGGCGCCACCACCTGGCGGATCCAGGAGATCACCCGGGACCGGGTGATCGTGGTGCCGGCCCCGGGGGTGCCCGGCAAGATGCCGTTCTGGCACGGCGACAGCGTCGGGCGGCCGTTCGAGCTGGGCGCCGCCATCGGCCGGTTCACCCGGACCGCCGGTGAGCGCAGCAACGCCGAACTGGCCCGGGAGTGCGGCCTGGACGACCGGGCGGTACGCAACCTGCGGGCCTACATCGACGAGGAGAGGGAGGCCACCGGGGGGCTGGTGCCGACCGACCGCCAGATCGTGGTGGAGCGGTTCCGGGACGAGCTCGGGGACTGGCGGGTGGCGGTGCTGTCCCCCTTCGGGGCCCGGGTGCACGCCCCCTGGGCCCTGGCCATCGAGACCCGGCTCCGCCAGGAGGGCGGAATCGAATGCCAGGCCCTGTGGAGCGACGACGGGATCATCGTCCGCCTGCCCGAGGCCGAGGACGCCCCCCCGTTGGAGTCGATCCTGGTGGACCCCGGATCGGCCGAGGAGCTGGTGGTGGCGGCACTGGGCGGGGCGGCCCTGTTCGCCGCCCGGTTCCGGGAGAACGCCGCCCGGGCCCTGCTGCTGCCCCGGCGCCGGCCCGGGTCCCGGACCCCGCTGTGGCAGCTGCGCCAGCGGGCCGCCGACCTGCTGCAGGTGGCCAGCCGTCACGGCTCGTTCCCGGTGCTGCTCGAGACCTACCGGGAGTGCCTGCAGGACGTGTTCGACCTGCCGGCCCTGACCGGGCTGCTGGCCGACATCCAGGCCCGGCGGGTGCGCGTCGCCGAGGTCGAGCTGGCCGACCCGTCCCCGTTCGCCAGCGGGCTGGTGTTCGCCTACGTGGCCCAGTTCATGTACGAGGGGGACGCCCCGCTGGCCGAGCGGCGGGCCCAGGCGCTCACCCTGGACCGGCGCATGCTCTCCGACCTGCTCGGCACCGACGAGTTGCGGGACCTCCTCGACGCCGGCGTCATGGAGGACCTGGAAGCGGAGCTGCAGGCGCTCCAACCCGGCCGGCAGGCGTCCAGCGTGGAGGGGGTGGCCGACCTGCTGCGCCGGGTGGGGGACCTGACCACAGACGAGCTGGCCGCCCGCTGCTCGCCGCCGTCTCTGGCCGTCGAGGCGGCCGCCGCCCTCGGGGCGGCCCGCCGGGTGGTGACCCTGCGCGTCGGCGGGGAGGACCGCCTGGTCCTGGCCGAGGACGCCGCCCGCTACCGGGACGGGCTGGGCGCGGTGATCCCCCCCGGGCTGCCCGAAGCCCTCCTGGAGGAGGTTCCCGACGCGCTGGTGCAGCTGGTCCGCCGCTGGGCCCGCACCCACGGGCCGTTCGTCTCGAAGGCGCCGGCCGCCCGCTTCGGGTTGGGCCGGCCCGAGGTGGCCGCCGTCCTGGACCGCCTGGCCGCCGACGGCCGGGTGGCCAAAGGGGCGTTCCGGCCCGGCGGGCAGGGTCGCGACGAGTGGTGCGACGCCGACGTGCTGCGCATCCTCCGTCAGCGGTCCCTGGCGGCCCTGCGCAAGGAGATCGAGCCCACCGAGGCCGGCGCCCTGGCCCGCTTCCTGCCGGCCTGGCACGGGGTGGCGGCGGCCGGCGCGGCCGCCGAATCGGGCGGCCTGGACCGCCTGATCGAGGTGGTCGGCCAGCTGGAGGGGGTGGCCCTGCCGGCCAGCGTCCTGGAGGTCGACATCCTGGCCCCCCGGGTCGGGCGGTACGAGCCGCGCCTGCTCGACGAGCTGCTGGTCGGCGGGGAGGTGATGTGGCTCGGTGCCGGGGCCCTGGGCCGCGACGACGGCCGGGTGATCCTGGCCCGGCGGGACCACGCCGGGCTGCTCCTACCCCGCCTGGGGATGGACGGCGGCCCGGCGCCGGATCTCGACGGGGACACCCACCGGCACATTCGCGACACGCTGGCGGCCCGGGGGGCGTGCTTCTTCCGGGAGCTGGGCCGGGCCGGCTGCTCCGACCACGAGCTGCTCGAGGCTCTCTGGGACCTGGTGTGGGCCGGGGAGGTCACCTGCGACGGTTTCGCGTCGCTGCGGGCGACGGTCGGCCCGCTCTCCCGCTCGGGTGGCCGGCGGCCCGGTTCCCGGTCCCCGGGCGGCCTGCCGGGCCGGAGCCTCCGGCCCCGACCCGGCTCCATCCGGGTGGCCGCCCCGCCCCGCGGCCAGGGCCGGTGGTCGCTGGTGAGCCGGGAGCTGGGCGCCCCGCCGGGGGACGGCCGGGCCGCGGCCGAAGCGGCGGTGGCGGTGGCCTCCGCCCTCCTGGAGCGGCACGGAGTGCTGACCCGAGACGCGGTGAGATCCGAGGCCGTGCCGGGCGGGTTCGCCGGGGTGTACCCGGTGCTGAAGACCCTGGAGGAGTCCGGCCGGATCCGCCGGGGCTACTTCCTGGCCGGGATGGGCGGCGCCCAGTTCGCCGTGCCGGGAGCGGTGGACCGGCTGCGGGCCGAGGCCCGGCCCCGGGAGGGCGGCCCCCCGGTGGTGCGGATCCTGGCCGCCACCGATCCGGCCAACCCGTTCGGGGCCGCCCTCGGGTGGCCGGTCAAGGGGCCGACCCGGGTGGCCGGCGCATTCGTGGTGACCGTCGACGGGGTGGCCAGCCTGTACCTCGAGCGGGGCGGGAAGGGCCTGGTCGGGCTGCGCCCGCCGGACGGCTCCTGGGAGGCACCGGCGGTGGACGCCCTGGCCGCCATGGTGGCCGCCGGCCGCTGGCGCCGGCTGGTCCTGCAGCGCTACCCCGACGAGGTGGCCGGCCCGCTGGAAGCGGCCGGCTTCATCCCCAGCCCCAAGGGCCTGGTCCGCTACGCCTGACCGGTCGGCCCGGTCCGGCCCGGTCCCTGGGTAGCCTCTCGCCCCGTGCCTTCCCGGCGGCTCAAGGTGCGGGGGCGCCTGTTCGTCGACACGGCGCCCCTCAGGCACTCCAGGGGCTTCAGGCTGCTCTTCTCCGGCCAACTGGTGTCCACCATGGGCACCCAGCTCACGGCCGTGGCCGTCCCCTACCAGGTCTTCCAGCTGACCCACTCGTCGCTGGACGTCGGCCTGGTCAGCCTGGCCCAGCTGGTGCCGCTGCTGGTCCTGTCCATGCTGGGCGGGGTCCTGGCCGACACCCACGACCGGCGCCGGGTGCTGATGGTGACCGAGCTGCTCATGGCCCTGGCCAGCACCGGGCTGGCCGTCAACGGCAGCCGCAGCCATCCGGCGCTGTGGCCCCTGTTCGTCTTCAGCGCCGCTCTCGGCGGTCTGGCCGGCCTGGACCGCCCGGCGTTCAGCGCCACCATCCCCCGCCTGGTGGCCCACGGGGACCTGGTCGGCGCCTACGCCCTGTGGCAGGTCCAGCTGCAGATCGGCATAGTGGTGGGTCCGGCCCTGGCCGGGCTCATCCTGGCCGGAGGGGGGACCGCCCCGGTGTACTGGCTGGACGTGGCCAGCTTCGTGGTGTCGTTCGGGTCGGTGACGCTGCAGCGGCCCCAACCGCCGGCCCACGACGCCAGGCGGGCCGGGTGGCGGTCGGTGGGAGAGGGCTTCTCGTACCTGCGGGGCCGGCAGGTGATCCAGGGGGTCTACCTGCTCGACATCGACGCCATGGTGTTCGGGATGCCGCGGGCGCTGTTCCCGGCGCTGGGGTTGAACTTCTTCCACGGCGGGGCGCCGGCCGTCGGGCTCCTCTACGCGGCGCCGGGTGCCGGGGCCGTGATCGGAGCGTTGACCACCGGATGGGTGAAGGTGGTGCGCCGCCAGGGCCTGGCGGTGATCATCGCCGTCGCCCTGTGGGGGGCGGCCATCGCCCTGTTCGGGCTGGTCGACATCCTGTGGGTGGCCCTGGCCCTGCTGGCCCTGGCCGGATGGGCCGACGTGGTGTCGGCGGTGTTCCGCAACACCATCCTGCAGATGGCCGTACCGGACAGCCTGCGGGGCCGGCTGTCGGCCATCCAGATAGCGGTGGTGCAGGGCGGTCCCCGGCTGGGCGATCTCGAGTCCGGATCGGTGGCCGCCGGGTTCGGCACCGGTTTCTCGGTGGTGTCGGGCGGCGTGGCCTGCGTGGTGGGGGCGGCCATCCTGGCGGTGGCGCTGCCCGGGTTCCGCCGCCAGGAGGCCGGGGACGCCGGTCCCGGGCCGGCCCGGGACCGGCCGGAGGGGTGACCTACAGTCCATGACGTGTTCGAGATAGCCCCGGCGCCCGCCGCCACCCCCGAAGTCGTCGAGGCCGTCGCCCGGCTGCTGCCGCTGCTGTCCAGGTCGGCGCCGGCTCCGACCCCCGGCCAGGTGGAGGAGATCGTCGGCTCCCCGGCCACCACCCTGCTCATCGCCCGGGACGGCCCCGGCGGGCCCATCGTCGGCACCCTCACCCTGGCCGTGTTCCGCATCCCGACCGGGGTCCGGGCCTGGATCGAGGACGTGATCGTGTCCGACCAGGTGAGAGGCCGGGGTTGCGGGGAGGAGCTCACCAGGGCGGCCCTGGAGCTGGCCCGGCGGGCCGGGGCCCGCACCGTCGAGCTCACCTCCCGGCCGTCCCGGGAGGCGGCCAACCGGCTGTACCAGCGGATCGGGTTCGTCCTGCGGGAGACCAACGTGTACCGCTTCGACCTCGGGGATCAGCCGGCCTGACCCGGGTCCACCCGGCCCTCGGCCCGGGCCCGGGTCTCGCGGGCGGCCCGGCGGGCCTCGCCGAGCGGGACCGGGGTGCGGGCGCCCTCGCTGGAGCACAGCAGGACCAGCTCCTCGGAGCTCGACGGCCACGTCGCATCCGCTGCGGTCAACCGCCGGGACGCTACCGTGCGCTGGTCGCAGATGGGCCGGCAGGGGGACAAGGCTGCCCTTTTTCCCCTCACGACAGGGACGGAGGGCACACGTGGTGGATCGACTCGACGGGCGGGTGGCGCTGGTCACCGGGTCCAGTTCCGGCATCGGGGCGGCGGTGGCCCGGGTCCTGGCCGGCGAGGGGGCCCGGGTGGTGGTCAACTCCCGGTCGTCGGTGGACCAGGGCCGGGCGGTGGCGGCCGAGGTGGGCGGCACCTACCGCCGGGCCGACGTGGGGGACCCCGACCAGGCCCGCGCCCTGATAGCCGGCGTGGTCGCCGAGCACGGCCGGCTGGACATCCTGGTCAACAACGCCGGCACCACCCGGGTCATACCCCACGCCGACCTGGAGGCGGCCACCCCCGACATCTGGGCGGAGATCTACGCCGTCAACGTCATCGCCCCCTTCGTGCTGACCACCGCCGCCGTGCCCCACCTGCGGGAGGCTCCCGCCGGCGGGGTGGTCGTCAACGTCGGGTCGCTGGCCGGCGTGCGGCCGGTCGGATCGTCCATCCCCTACGCCGCCAGCAAGGCGGCCCTGCACCACCAGACCCGGCTGCTGGCCGCCACGCTCGGCCCCCAGGTCCGGGTGAACGCGGTGGCCCCGGGCCTGGTCGACACCCCCTGGACGGCCGACTGGCACGCCATGCGCGAAGGGGTCAGAGCCGGATCCCCGATGCGCCGGCCGGCCACGCCCGAGGACGTGGCCCACCTGGTGGTGGCCCAGGTGACCTCGGACCTGGTGACGGGCGAGGTGTGGGTGGTCGACAGCGGACTGGGCCTGGTCCGCTGACCCCCGCCCCGGATCGGCCCGGACCGGGTCAGGTCAGTCGTCGGGGCCGAGTTCCTCCACCTCGAGCAGGGTGAACCCGTCGATGATGGTGCGCAGCACCTGCTGTGCCACCCGGGGGTCGAGGCCCTCCTCCTTGGCCAGCTCGCCGATGCGGACCAGCATCCGGTCCTCCCGGGACCGGTCCACCACCGGCATGCGGTGGGCCCGCTTGTAGTGGACGACCTCTTCCACCAGCCGTCCCCGTTCGGCCAGCAGGGCGACCAGCCGGCGGTCCACGTCGTCGATGCCCCGGCGTATCTGCTCCAGGTCGGGAACGGGTTGCGTATCCGGGGCGGGAGCCATCGCAAGATCATGCCCGACACCGGTGCCGGCCGGCGAGCCCGGCCGCTGCCTGGAGGACCGGGGGCCGGGTAGGGGTAGCATGCCGAAGACAACGTTCTTACGCATATTTCTCTCCAGGAGGAGTGGTGGCTGACTCAATTACGGTGACGGACAACCGCACCGGCAACGTCGTAGAGATCCCGATCACCGACGGGGGCATCTCGGCCGACGAAATTCGCAAGCTCCTCCCCGGCATCTGGTTCTACGACCCGTCGTTCATGACGACCGCTCTGGCCGCCAGCTCCATCACCTACCTCGATGGGGAGAACGGCATCCTCCGTTACCGGGGATACCCGATCGAGCAGCTGGCCGAGTCGGCCACCTACCTGGAGGTGGCCTACCTGCTCCTGCACGGGGAGCTGCCCAACTCCGACCAGCTCGACTCGTGGACCAACGAGATCCGCTACCACACCTACATCCACGAGAACTTCCGCAAGCGGTTCGTGGACAGCTTCCACTACGACGCCCATCCCATGGGCATGCTGGTATCGGGGATCGCCGCGCTGTCCACGTTCTACCCCGAGGCCAAGCAGGTGCAGGACCCCCAGGTCCGGGCCAAGCAGATAGTCCGGCTGATCGCCAAGACCCCCACGCTGGCAGCGGCGTCGTACCGCTACAGCAAGGGGATGCCGTTCGTCTTCCCCAACAACTCGCTGAGCTTCACCGAGAACTTCCTGTCGATGATGTGGAAGGTGGCCGAGCCGGTCTACGAGCCCGACCCGGTCCTGTCCCGGGCGCTCGAGGTGCTGTTCATCCTGCACGCCGACCACGAGCAGAACTGCGGCACGCTGGCCATGCGCACCGTGGGTTCCTCGCACGCCGACCCGTACTCGGCGGCCGCCGCGGCCGCCGCCGCCCTCTACGGGCCGCGCCACGGCGGGGCCAACGAGGCGGTGCTGCGGATGCTCACCGAGATCGGCTCGATCGACAACGTGCAGGCCTTCATCGACGACGTCAAGGCCGGCAAGGGCAAGCTGCAGGGCTTCGGTCACCGGGTGTACAAGAACTACGACCCCCGGGCCAAGATCATCAAGAAGACCGCCGACCAGGTCTTCTCCGTGACCGGCAAGAACCCCCTTCTCGACATCGCCCTGAAGCTCGAGGAGGTCGCCCTCTCCGACGACTACTTCGTGTCCCGCAAGCTGTACCCGAACGTCGACTTCTACTCGGGCCTGATCTACCAGGCGATGGGCTTCCCGACCGAGATGTTCACGGTGCTGTTCGCCATCCCCCGGGTCGCCGGCTGGCTCACCCACTGGCAGGAGCTCATCGAGCAGGACGCCAAGATCTACCGCCCCCGCCAGGTCTGGACCGGCTCCGAGCCTCGCGAGTACAAGCCCCTCAACCAGCGCTAGACCGGGGCCGGCCTGGGCCGTCGCTGCGGGGCGGCCTGGCGCGTCGCTGTGGGCGGCACGGCCCCCCGCCTCCGGCGGGGGACAACGCTGCCCCCCTCCGCGACGCCCCA